>NZ_CAKKTL010000226.1:0-2310 GCF_920664355.1 Protofrankia sp. CiP1_Cm_nod2 | reverse complement strand
CGGCGCCGCGCCGCCCGCGCTGTCGGCCCGCGGCCCGGCCGCCGGCCGGACGGGGAACAGCCGGACGACGACGAACGCCGCCAGCAGCGACAGGCCGACCGTGGCCGCCAGGAAGATACCGAACTGCCGGATGAGCGACAGACCGGACGCCGCCAGCGCGAGGTAGCCGGCGGACGCGGCCAGCGCCGCCACCGCCACCGACCGGCGCAGGTGTGGCGACCGGCGCGCGTACCCCTGGCCGAGCAGCACGCTGAACTCGCACGCGGTGGCGGTGGCCAGCGAGCCCAGGGAGACGGTCAACGGGGTGAGCGCGACGCCGCACACCCACGCCCCGGCCAGTCCCCACCCGGTGGCCAGCACCGCGGCCAGCACGGCACGCGCCGCGTCGGAACGTCGCGGCAGGCCTACCAGCAGCACCAGCCCCGCCGCAACGATCCCGATCAGGCTTGCCGGGTAGCGGTCGCCGGACACCAGCTCGTACCCGCGCGCGGCCACCACCGGCAGCCCGACCAGCTCGGCGGTCAGCCCCTCCGGCGGTCGGGGCAGCGCGGCCCGCACGTTCCGCAGCAGGTCCTGCTGGCGCGCGACGTCCTGCAGCTCGACACCGAAGCTGATCACCGCCTGGCGGCCGTCGTTGCGCACGACCGCGGTGGCGAGGTAGCGCGGGAGCTGCCCGAGCCCGGCCGTGATCTGGTCGGGTGTCGGCGAGTCGCCCAGGAAGGCGAGCAGGCCGGGCAGGCTCACGATGGGGTGCAGGTCGCCCCCGAACCGGCGGATGGTGGTGTCCTCGACCTGCCGCATCCAGGCCAGCGCCTGCGGTGTGATCACGTTCGTGCCGCTGACCAGGATCTGGACCTCGCCGGCCGATCCGAGCACCTCCTCGGCGTGCTGCGCGTCGGCCAGCGTGGACACGCCGTCGGCGAGCCGGTCCGGCCGGGCCTCGATGTCGAGGAACGCCAGCGCCGACCAGCCCGCCGCGGCGACGGCGACGAGCATGACCAGCACGGCGGCCCGGCGCGCCCGCGACATCGCCGGCAGCGGCCTGTCCGCACCCGCCTCCTGGCCCATCTCATGCTGGCTCACCGCATGCCCCACCGCGGCGGGCGCGGCCCAGCGCCGGGTGAGGAAGCCCAGCCCGACGGCGAGCAGGACGCCGGCCGCGAGCGCCCATCCGAGGTCCCGGACGAACGGCACCGGCGAGAGCCCCAGCGAGGCGAAGCCCGCGGCGCTGGCCAGTGCCGCCACGACCACCCGCCGCGGCTCGGCGCCCCGGATCAGGTAGGCGGGGAAGTCGCTGCCGATCCCGACCAGGATGGGCAGGAAGGCCACGACGCCGAGGGAGAGCGGGTGTCCCAGCCAGCCGAGGGCCGCGAGGGTGAGCGCTGTCGCGCCGAGCGTCGCGGTCAGCGGCAGCAGCCGGTGGCGGCGGCGCACCCAGGGCACCAGCAGGTAACAGGCGGCGATCAGCCCGAGGGCCAGCCCGCCGAGCAGCGGGATCTCGCGCCGCACCTGCCCGCCGAGATCGGCGGCGATCGCGGGCATGCCGGTGACGGTCAGCCTGCTCGTGCGCAGCCCGGCGCTGCCGGCGACCTGCCGCACGGCGGCCACCAGCCGCTCGGTTCCCGCCTGGTCCAGCCCCTCCCGGGGACGGACCAGGACGGCGGCGGCGTTCGGCGACGGCACCACGAACCGCCACTGCTGGCGGGGGGAGCCGTCCTGGTCGAACACCACGGCGTTGACGAAGGACGGGTTGCGCAGTGTGGGCAGGCCGGCGGGCAGGCCACGCACGAGCAGGCTGCCGTAGCGCAGGTCGTACTCGGCGACGGCCGCGTCCGCGGCCTGGGTGGCCTCGGCGTCGGAGCGGCCGGCGGCGCGCGCCTGCTCCTCGGCCTCGGCCCGCAGGGCGTCCCGTCTGCCGGAAATGGTCGCGAGCAGGTTCTGCGCCGCACCGGCGATCTGGTTCAGTATGGTCCCCGGGCCGTAGACCACGGCGACGTCGGGCAGCCGCGCCAGGCTGCCCTCCAGCGCCACCAGCTTGGGGATCTCCTCGGCGCCCAGCAGCTCACGCGCGCCCGCGGACTCCGCGAGGATGACGACCGGGTCGCCGCCGAAGGAACGCGCGGACTCCTCCAACGCGCGCTGTGCCGGGTCCCCGGCGGGCAGGAAGGACGCCGTCGTGGTGTCCGACTCGACGCGGGTGAGCCCCACCCCCGTCGCCAGCGCCACGAGCAGCACGACGGCGAGCCAGGCGCAGGCCCGCGCGGACGGGCGCCGGCGCGGCCGCGCCGGCAGCCACCGCGGCCCCCGGGC
>NZ_CAKKTL010000225.1:6444-9456 GCF_920664355.1 Protofrankia sp. CiP1_Cm_nod2 | reverse complement strand
GGTCTCCGCCGACGAGCCCACCGACGCGCGGCCGGCGGCCCACGCGGACGCGCCCGCGCCGCAGCGGCCGGCACCCACCCGTCCAGCCCCGGCGGACCCGGTCCCAGCCCTGTCCCCGGCAGCGTCCGTGGAACTTCCCGGCGCACCGGATGGCGGACCGGCCGCGGCCGAACCGCGCCCGGCCGGGGCCAGCGGGCGGAGACGGCCGGCGATCAGCAGGGCCGCCCTGTTCCTGGAGCCCGCTTCGCTGCGCCCGACGGCGCCGGATACCGGTTCGGATCCCACCGTGGCCACGGATGCCGTGGACACCGGCATCCTGGACACCGGCATCCTGGACACCGATGCCGGGGCTCCGGGCTCCGGTGCGGACGACGCCACGGCGACCGGTCCGGCTCCTCGGCGCCGGCGCCGCCGGCGGCGCGACGACCGCGGCCGTCCCGTCGGCTCACCGGCCGTGGAGGCGAACCTCGCCGGCAGGCAGGACGACCGGATCGAGCACCGGGCCGAGTCAGCCTGACGACCGCCTGCGGACCTCGGCCCGGGTCAGCCCGACACCGCGATCACGCCGGACAGCCGGCGTGATCGTCGGGCCTGTCACGGGCCTGTCAGTTGTCGGGCCCGCAGTCCTGTCAGAACCCGGCGGACGCGCGGATCCCGAACGCGAAGCGCGCCGCCGGCCGCCCGACCGGACCTGTCAGGGCTCGGCGGAGGTGTGGACCCGCAGCCGGATGCGCACCCAGGCGATCCGCCGGCATGCCGGGCAGCGCACCAGGGACCGGTGCCGCAGCCGCGGCACCGGCACGTGCACGCTGGGGATCAGCAGGGCGACCGCCTCGCGCGCCCGGAGCGTGGTCGTCTGCCCGCAGCGGGAGCACAGCACGTCCAGTCCGCTGGCCACCGGCGGGGCCGGGCTGCCCACCACGCTGTAGAGCGCCCGCTTGCCGTGGACGTCCCGGCCGACCGCCACCGGGGTGGCAAAGCGCTCGTGGGCCGTGGGTGGGGGCGCTGCGCTGCGCGACCGTAGCCGGTCGAAGCCGGCGGGCGCGGCGGCTGCTTCCCGGCGGCCGCTCACCGGTTCGTGACCCGGGATGCCGCGCTGGCCACGGACGCCGCGCCGACCACCGCGCCGGCCGTCATACCCGCCACCGCACCAGCCGTCGCCGGGGGGCGGGCCGATGATCCGCCTGGTAGCGCCGGCCCTGCCGCCGACGGCACCGCGGGCGCCGTCCGGGATGTGCCCCCACCCGGCACCCGGGCCGTGGCCCCGCCGCCCTCCCCCCGCGGGCCGGGCGCGGGGACGGAGCCCGCCAGCAGCGCCCGGGCATGCGCCCGGTATGCCTCCGCCCCTCTGGAACGCTTCGCCGTCGTGAGGATCGAGCGTCCGGAGACCGGCGCCTCGGCGAACCGGACCGACCGCGCGATGGGTGGCTGGAGCACCGCCACCGCGTACCGGGCGGCGACGTCCGCCAGGACGGCACGGCCGTGCGTGGTCCGGGCCTCGAAGAGGGTCGGCAGCACTCCGCGGACCCGCAGCTCGGCATTGGTCAGACGCCGCACGTCGTGGACGGTGTCGAGCAGCTGCCCGACACCGCGGTGCGACAGGGTCTCGCACTGCAACGGGATGATCACCTCATTCGCCGCCGTCAGCCCGTTGATCGTCAGGATCCCGAGCGAGGGGGGGCAGTCGATCAGGATGAAGTCGTAGCTGTCGCTGATCTCGGCGAGCGCGAGCCGCAGCGCGTGCTCACGGCCGGTACGGGACAGCAGCACGGCTTCGCAGCCGGCCAGCTCGATGGTCGCCGGCAGCAGATCCGGGCCGTCCTCGGTCCGTCGCACCACGAGGCCGGGGCTGAGCCGGCCCAGCAGCACGTCGTGCACGGACAGCTCGATGACGTCCGGATCCAGGCCCAGGGAGAACGTCAGGCATGCCTGCGGATCGAGGTCGACGAGCAGGACCCGGCATCCCAGTTCGCTCAGCGCGGCGCCGAGGCTCGTCACGGACGTCGTCTTGGCGACGCCACCCTTCTGGTTTGCGACGGCGAAGACGCGAGCCATGCAGATCAGTCTCCAAGCGTCGGCGCAAAACCACAACACCCCACGCCACAACAACATCACCGACACCTGAAAAACTCGATCTCCATTTCGGACAAATCATAAAAGAACGCACACTCATCCGGTGCGGATCACCACCGGACGTCCCTGCCGACGCACCCGGCCGGGCGTCGGGCCCCGGCCGGGAAACCTCTGGGCGGCACGGCGGAGGTCTGTGAGGATGAGGGGTCTGTGAGGATGAGGGGATGGCACGCGGCGCGCCAGTACCGTCCGGGCGGGAGCCTCGGGCGGCCCCGACAGTGCAGCCCGCGGCGGGATCCCGATCGCCCGAGCACCGCGGTGGCCTGCGCCGGCCCCCGCCACAGCAATGATCGGTGACATTCTCGGCCTGCTGCTGGCCGTCGCCCTCATCGCCGCCAACGGGCTGTTCGTGACCGCCGAATTCGCTTTTGTGGCGGTCGACCACAGCCGGCTCGAGCAGGCGGCGCGGGACGGCTCCCACCGCGCGGCCCGGGCGCTGCGGGCCGTCCGGTCGCTGTCGTTCCAGCTTTCCGGCGCGCAGCTGGGCATCACCCTGACGTCGCTGGTGCTCGGCTACCTCGCCGAGCCGGCGATCGCCTCCCTGCTGCTGCCCACGATCGACGCGACCGGCCTGCCGGCCGGCGTCGGCCATGCCGTCGCGGTGACCGCCGCCCTGCTGATCGCGACAGTCGCCCAGATGGTCTTCGGCGAGCTCTTCCCGAAGAACATCGCGGTCGCGGCGCCGGTAGCCGCGGCCCAGTGGGCCGCCGGGCCGCAGATGCTCTTCTCCAGCGTCTGCCGGCCGGTCATCACGCTTCTCGACGGGTCCGCCAACCGGCTGCTGCGCGCGCTGGGGATCGAGCCGCGAAGCCAGCTGCAATCGGCCAGGTCGCCGTCCGAGCTCGGCTGGCTGGTGCGCTCGTCGGCCGAGCACGGCAC
>NZ_CAKKTL010000225.1:5589-6124 GCF_920664355.1 Protofrankia sp. CiP1_Cm_nod2 | reverse complement strand
ACTGCCCGGCAACACCGCGAGCCTGCTGGGCAGATCCCTGCGGCTACGCGAGCGCACCGCCCAGGACGTCATGACACCGCGGATGCGGGTGGTCGCGCTGCACGCCGACGACAGCGTCACGGAACTGCTCCGGGTCACCGGGGAATCAGGCCGCTCCCGCTTCCCCGTCCTGCGCCCCACCGGCACCGCCGCGCCTGGCGCCGGCGCCTCCGACACCGATGGCACCCCTGACACCGGTGGCACCGGTGGCACCTCTGACACCGCCTCCCAGCGGGATTCGGGTACCGCTAGGGACCCGGGCTCCGCTCGCGCCACCGCCGGCCACGCAGGCGCCGGCCACACAGGCGTCACCGGCCACGCAGGCGTCACCGGCCACGCAGGCGTCACCGGCCGCCGAGGCTGCGCCGGCTCCGGAGGGGGAGGGCACGCGGCCGAGCCGCCGGGCCCGGGGAGCGTCCCGGCTGTCCCCGGGGACGTCGACGACGTCGTCGGGGTCGTCCACGTCAAGGACGCCTTCGGTGTGCCGCCGGCCGAA
>NZ_CAKKTL010000225.1:799-4979 GCF_920664355.1 Protofrankia sp. CiP1_Cm_nod2 | reverse complement strand
CGCGGCAGCACACCGGTCAGCCGGCTCATGGTCGCTCCGGTGGTGGTGCCGGCATCGCTGAGCTGCGACGATCTGCTCACCACCCTGCGCGGGCACAGCCTTCAGATCGCCGTGGTCATCGACGAGTACGGCGGCACCGCCGGCGTGGTCACCCTGGAGGACCTCGTTGAGGAGCTCGTCGGCCACGTCCTGGACGAGTACGACCAGCCGGAGAGGCCCGACGCCACCGCCGGGCCGGACGGGAGCTGGTCGCTGTCCGGCCTGCTCCGCCCGGACGAGGTCGCCGACCTGACCGGTGTCCGGCTGCCCGACGGCCCGTACGAGACCGTCGCCGGCATCGTCCTGCACCGGCTCGGGCGCATCCCGCAGCCGGGTGACCAGGTCGATGTCGAAGGACATCTGCTCACCGTCGAGGAGATGGACCATCATCGCGTCAGCCGTGTCCGGCTGACGGGCTGCCCGCCCGGCCAGCCGGCCCGGACCCGCCGGAGCGGGCACACCGGCCGCCCGCCCGGCTCGCACGGTCCGGGTCCGCGTAGCCCACACGGTCCGCACGGTCCGCACGGCCCGCACGGCACCGATGACACCGGCGGCACCGACGGCCCGGGCGGGCAGGCACGGCGATGACCCTGCTCTATCTGGTCGGCACGATCTTCCTGCTGGCCGGCAACGCGTTCTTCGTCGGCGCCGAGTTCGCCGTCATCTCGGTCCGTCGCGACCAGGTCGAACCGTCCGCGGCCGAAGGCGACCAGCAGGCCCGGAGCGTCCTGACCGCGATCGGGAACCTGTCGCTGATGCTCGCCGCCTCCCAGCTCGGCATCACGATCTGCTCGCTCGGGCTCGGCGCGGTGGCCGAGCCCACGATCGCCCACCTGATCGAGGGGGGTCTGGACCGGCTCGGCGTCCCCAGCGGCTTCCACCACCCGATCGGGTTCGCGCTCGCGCTCCTGATCGTCGCCTGCCTGCACATCGTGCTCGGCGAGATGGTGCCGAAGAACATCGCGCTGGCCGGCCCCGAGCAGGCAGCCCGCTGGCTCGCGCCGCCGCTGCTCCGGTTCGCCGGCCTGACCCGCCCACTGATCGTCTTTCTCAACGCCGTCGCCAACCGATGTGTCCGGCTCGTCCGCGTCCATCCGGTGGACGAGCTGAGCACCGCCTACACCCCGGACCAGCTCGCGGCGATGATCGCGGAATCCCGGCGGCAGGGCCTGCTGGAGGACACCGAGCACGAGCTGCTGACCGGCGCGCTGGAGCTGTCCGAGCGGGCCGCCGGCACCATCATGATCCCGGTCTCGGAGATCGTGACCGTCCCGTGGTCGGTGACCGCGTCCGAGCTGGAGAAGCTGGTCGCCGAGACCGGCTTCTCCCGCTTCCCGGTGCGCGCCGCCGGCGGTGGCGCCCCGGCCGGGCCGGGCCCGGTAGTCGTCGGTTTCGTGCACGCCAAGGACGTCATCGGTATCCATGGCGACGCCCGCGACGAGCCGCTGCCGCCACGCAGGCTGCGGCCGATGGCCGAGGTCCGCGCCGACCTGCCGCTGGACGAGGTCCTGCGCCTGATGCAGCGCAGCGGCTGCCATCTCGGCCGGGTACCCGGGCCGAACGGCACGACCCGCGGCGTCATCGCCCTCGAGGACGTGGTCGAGGAGTTCGTGGGCGAGATCGAGGACGCCAGCCACCGGCAGGGTGTAGGTGAGAACCTCCGTCAGGACAGCGGTTTCCACCTACAGACGCGGAAGCCGTAGGTGGAAACCGCTGTCCTGGTGACGGCTTCCACCTACGGACGGGGAGGCTTCGGGTAGCGGGACGCGGCCTACGCCTTGTCGTTCCTGGGCGCGGCCGACTGGACGACCTCGAACGACCACAGCGTGGCCGCGGCCGCGGCCGGCGCACCGGCCCCGGGATGACCAGCAGGTCCGCCGTGACCGGCCGGCGCGCCAGCCCCTGGGTGGCCACCGCCGGGGTGGCCGCCGGGGTGGCCGCCGGGGTGGCCGGCCGATGCCGGGGCACCCGCGGCGTCCGCCGCCGCCTGCGCGTGCCCGGCCTGGAAGGCGTTGGACGCCTGCCACTTCTGGAAGTCCTCCTCGCTGCGCCAGCGCGTGTAGACGAGGTAGGTGTCGGTGCCCTCCACCGGCCGCAGCAGCTCGAACCACTCGAAACCGTCCGCGGCCTCCACGATGCCGGCCCGGCCGGCGAACCGCTGCTCCAGCGTGGCCCGCAGCTCGGCCGGGACGGTCAGTGCATTGATCTTCACGACGCTCATGGGGCCACGTTAGTTCGTGGCGCCGGTCATGCGACAGCGCAACGACCCGCTCGGACCGGCGCATGTGCGCATCGCCCCGCGTTACATCACCATCTGATCACAATCTAGACACGCAGCGCACCCTGCATGCATCCATCGTAGTCAATGTGCAACCATTAGTTTCTATTTGATTCCTGAGAGTAAGAAACGGGGATGTTCAGGTGATTGATCAACGGCATCGAGCCCATGAAGTCACTGATGCCGTGACACGATCCACGCCGTGGCGGCCGGCGGCCGGCACGGGCAGTGGCGCCAACGTCAACAGCGATACCGACGGCAACCGCGGCACCAGCGACGACCACGGCACCGACAGCGGCGGCGGCACGGACAGCAACCGCGGTGCCGACAGCGGCGGCACGGACGCGGGCCCCGCACCGGATGCCGGGCTGTTCGGGCCGGCCAGTGTGACCTGGCGGGTGCACGGCGATCCGAGCATGATCGTCGCCGGTATCCGCGCGCTGCTCCTGCAGGGCGTGCACCCGCTGGCCATGGCCGGCGTCGCCCAGCACTCCGCCTACCGGGCCGACCCGTGGGGACGCCTGCTGCGTACCGCCACCTACGTCGAAACGATCACCTATGGGACGACCGCGCAGGCGCGGCAGGCCGCCGAACGGGTACGTCGCGTGCACACGCGTGTCCGTGGCACCGAGCCCACCAGTGGCCGGCCCTACCGGGCTGGCGATCCCGAACTGCTGCTGTGGGTGCATGTGAGCGAGGCCGAGTCCTTCCTCTCGACGGCCCGCCGATGCGGCCTGCGCCTCACCGACAGCCAGGCCGACGCCTACTTCGCCGAGCAGGTGCGGGCCGCCGAGCTGATCGGTATCCCGGCGGAGGACGTTCCGGACAGCCAGGCCGCGGTTGCCCACTATTTCACGCGGATGCGTCCTCACCTGCGGGTGACGCCGCAGTCCCGCGAAATGATCTCGTTCATCCTGCGGCCGCCCATGCCCCGGTGGGTGTCGCGGACCACGCCCGCGCGCCCGGCGTGGTCCGCCCTGAGCGCGATCGCCGCCGGGATGCTGCCGGGCTGGGCCCGCCGCCTCTACGGCCTGCCCGACACACCGCTGCTGGACACCGCCGCCTGCCTGGGCGCACGGGCGACACGTACCGCGCTGCTCGCGCTGCCCCGTCGGCTACGGCAGGTTCCCGAGCCGCGGGACGCCGTGATACGCCCTGCCAGGACGCGTCCTGCCAGGCCCGCGCCCGAAGCCCGGATGATCCCCCGGGACGCCCCACGGCGCCTTCTGATGACACTGCCACGCCAGCGGGCGCAGGAGAGCCAGCCGCCGCCCCAGGGCCGCCGCCGGCCCGCCCACCTGACGGTGGCGCCAGGCCGGTGACACAGGCTGGTGACACTGGCCCGACAGCGCAGCCGGGACGATATAGCAGGGGCAAAAAGTGTGTAATAAGGACAAAATGCAATAACGCCGTAGGGGGCTGTCACGGGCAGCCTGATGTGGCCTACCCTTGCCGATCGTGGCTCAACTTCCCCGGGTAGCGGTGTTCGGCGCGGGCCCGGCCGCCGGGACGGCGCTGCGCGCGCTCGTCGACTCCGGGCTGGACGCGCACCTGTTCGTGACACACGATCGCGCGGCGCGCGACGCGGGCGGCGGCCCGGCGGCGGCACCCCCCTCGTCCACCGGGGAGCCCGCCGGGGCCGGCAAGGAGCCCCCCGCAGGCAGCGGGGAGTTCCCGGACGAGCGGGGCTTCGCCGGGCGGTTCACCAGGCTCGACAGCGATGGCTACGGGATCCGCCCGGTGGACGGCGACCGTCGGCCGTTCGACGTCCGCGTCGGTGGCCAGCCGGCGACCCGCTGGGACGCCGTGGTGCTCCTCGGGGGAATCATCGCGCCTGGCGCCGGGCAGGCCGCCGAGTACCGG
>NZ_CAKKTL010000225.1:0-646 GCF_920664355.1 Protofrankia sp. CiP1_Cm_nod2 | reverse complement strand
CCGGCCGGCCCGTCCGCCGTCCCGTCGCCGTTGTTCGGCGGCGTTTTCGACCCGGACACGGAAGGGGTGTACGGATGCGCTGTCCTGACGCACCGGTCAGGTGAGGCGAATCCCGCCCGTGGGCGTCTCTCCCGGCTGGTAGCCCCCGAGGCGATCAGCGTCACCGACAGCGTCACCGACAGTGTCCGGCTCGCCGAGGCGCAGGCCCGCTGGCTGGGCGAATACCTGCGTGGCCGCTATCTGCTGCCGCCACGGTCGGTGATGCTGGCCGCTACCGGCGCCGCCGGGGCGTCGCGGTCACCGGTCGGCGGCCCGCGCGGCCGGTGGTCACGGCCGCGCCACCGCGGCGGCGTCGACGCCTACCTGCGCTGGCTGGCCGCCGAGGTGCGCCGGGGACGCGCCCGGGCCGCCGCCGCCCGGTATCCGCTGCCCGTCCCCTCTCTGCTCACGGCGCGCTGATCCCAGGGGCCCGCGGGCCCGGAAACCCGGCGGCGGAGCGGCGGCCCACCCGGCCGCGTCCCCGCGCGGCCATCCGTGGGGCGGCGCGAGGCGCGGACGGGACGGCGGGGCACTTCCCGGTGGCGTCGGCGCGGCGGTCGCCGGGGCGGGGCGGTCGCCGGGGGCGCGTGGCGGGGCGCGTCAGGCG
>NZ_CAKKTL010000224.1:0-8397 GCF_920664355.1 Protofrankia sp. CiP1_Cm_nod2 | reverse complement strand
TCGCCGAGCTCGAAAGGCATCGGACCGGTGTGGAACACGACTCCCGCGCGGAAGTCCTGGCCAAGATGGTCACGGAGCCACCCGAGGTGACGGGCGTCCCGGACCGTCGGCACCGAGGAGGCCCTGATCTCAATTGCGATCACCTGGCCTCCTCCGAGGTCTATGACGACATCGACCTCCTGACCGTCACGGGAGCGGAGGTGGTGCAGCCGGACGGGATCACGCTGTTCCCCCACCGCAAGCACGTCCCGGGTGACGACATGATCGACGTAGGCGTCCAGCCAGGCGAGCCGCGCGGGTGCGCTCAGGTTCAGCGCGGCTTCGGGGAAGCCGCTCCTCAATGCGAGGTCGACGTAGTCGTCCAGGCTCGGGGGTGTGCCGGCGATGCTCAGGCGCGAGATGTCCGGGCCCAATAGCAGATCGAGCAGGCCCGGCTGATCGATGGAGCGGGTGATCTCCCGTTCGGTGAGCCCGTGCAGCACCAGCCGGACGACACGCCCCGTTCCGGGCCACTGGCGTGTGGTGAAGTCGGCTTCGACGCTGCCCGTGAGAAGGAACCGGCCGGGACGAGGGTCGTCATCGACCGCCCGCTTGACCGCGCCCAGGACCGCCGGCACCTCCTGCCACGCGTCAAGGAGGACAGGCTCATGGGCGCGGCGCGGCGCGGCGCCGCGTCCGGATCCGCGGCGACCGCAGGGTCGTTCAGCCGCAGAACGACCCTACACATGGGAGTGATCAGTCACGATCTGTGTCTTCGGGGCGGAAAAGCTGGCCCTGGCGTGTGCGGCGGTAGCGCACATGTCTGCTCCTGGAGCTGCTGCCGACGATTTCGACCAGGCCTTCTTCTCGCATGATTTTCAGCCACCGAAGGACGGCCTGATCACCAAGACCGGTTCGTGTGACGAGCTCGGAGCGCGAAAGAGCCTTGCCACCGAGGGCGAGGAGCAGTTCCGGTCTGCGATCGGCCCGGGCGGACTGGCTTTTCGCCGGCGCCGTTCGCCAGGACAGCTCGTATCTGGCCCAGCGACGGCTTCCGATCTGCGTGACGAGTTCACGAGCGACCAGATCCTGCAGTTCGCTGGTGGCGACGCGGGAGTCGACGCCAGTCGCGTCGCGGTAGGCGCGGTTGTCGAGGAGGCCATCCTGGCGCAACAGCGCAAGCGCGATGCACTGGCTGTCGGTCAGGCCCTTTTCCTCCAACCCGCTGATCCAACCGACGGCCTCCTCACTCAGCAAGGTGTGGTTGGGCAGGACGACAGCGAAAGACGAAATTCTGTCATCGAAATCCGGCGGGCTCATGCCCGCGGCAAGCAGCGAGTCGCGCATGGCACGAATGCCCGACCCTCGGTTCTCACAGACAGCGCGGGTCTCACCAGGCAGTGGTATGTCCTCGAGAATCTTGATAAGTGCGGCGTTACGGGCCGAGGAGATGCCCTCCTCACCAAGGCTGTCGACCGTGACGGGACCGAAAAGCCCACCAGGATTACGGACCACCAGACGATCGGGGTACATCTCGACCTGGACCTGGGTACCTCGGGCGCCACTGGACAGGTCACGATGGACCAGGGCGTTGACGATGACTTCGCGCAGCGCGGTCTCGGGATACTCCCAGACGTCCTGCCGGCCCGCACCCGCGATGACCGCCCGGCGAGACATGTTCCGGCGGACGACCGCCAGTGTGTCGCGGACCATGACCGGGACCGAGCCTTCCAATGTCACATTATCCAGGAATCTCTCGGTGGACCGGCCACCGGTCTCGGTCGGGTAGTGGACGAACGTGACCACAAGTTGCGGGAAATGCTCCTGTGGATACCTGCCCAGCGCAAGCAGCCCGCCCAGCGAGACCACATCATCGCCGCCGTCTCCGGGCACAAGAACCTTGGCCCGACGCAGTACCGCCAACCGGTCCAGATCCTGGAACGCATATGGCCTGCTGATCCTCAGTCGTGCGATCAGCGCGTCGACGCCGACCGCATCTAGATGATCGATGCTGGCGCCAAGGACGGGCTGCTCGTCCTCACGGGGCTGACCGCGTGCGGACAGCATCATCTGGACCTCATAGGCCGACAGCCGACGATCTCCGTCGCCCACTCTGACGTAGCTGCCCTTGGTGATGCCGGCCCCACGCGAGTAGCAGGGCTTCTGAGCGGAGCCGAGCTCGGGGACCTCGGCGACCAGAACCTGGGCACCCTCGAAGTCATGAATCTTGATCAACGGCCGCAACGGAGGCTCCATGTCCTCGGCACACATGCAGCCGAGATCAGCGGCAAGCCTCGCCGGATCGGGAAGCCCCGTCGCGGCGAAGCCTTGGGTTTCGTCCAGACCGAGAACGATCATGCCGCCTCGCGTGTTGGCGAACCCCGAGAGGGTCGCACGCAGCGATTTCGGCAGCCCGCCCTGCGCCTTCTTCACCTCCACATCCGCGATGTCCGCACCGATGGCGCGAAGGTTGTCGACGATCTCCGCAAGCTCGGTGTCGAGCATCCGCCCTCCTCACCGACCAACATACTAGCTATCATACTAGCTATCATACTAGCTATCATGTTAGCTAGTATGATGAGCCTTGGTACCAGCCGTGGCGTGACGGGTAGCGGAGGCATCCGCCCGCTGATCCAGCCGACAGCCTTCTCACCCAGCAAGGGCCAGCGGTTGCCGCCGCTCGACGCCCCCTACCCCGCCAGGACCGTACTGCCACCTCATATCGGAGCGTGGGCAGGGCTTGCGGCACATCTCGGCCGATCGTCTTCGGCTGACGGTAGGCTTGTAATCATGGCTGACACGCGTGGAGCGCCGACGTCCCGCTATCAGCGACCCTATGCCGTCGCGGGGAGCCTGGACCTGCTGCGCGGGCCGTCGTCCGGTGTCGTCCGGCTGCCAGCGCACCTGGACTGGTCCGGCAACGCCGAGTACGATCTTGACGCTCCCGGCAGGGTCGTCGACCTCTACCGCGCCGTCCTCCTCGAGGCGGCCAGCCCACAGGACCTCTACACGTACCTGAACGCCGGGATGCTGCGGCGCCTGTGGGCGTTGCTGTGGCTGCCGGCGCAGCTCAGGAGAGCCTGGGAGCAGAAATTCCCGGTTCTCGCCGAAATCAGCCGGGTCACCGCCACCGCGTAGGCGCAGGCATGGAGCCCCGACACGAAAGGATCACGAAGATCGCTCTGGCTGCCGGGGAACGGTACGGGCTCGCGCTCGCGGGTGGCTATGCGGTCCAGGCGCACGGGATGGGCTCCCGCCCGAGCGGGGATGTCGACCTGTTCACCAGTTGGCAGTGCCGTAACGAGTTCCCGGAGTTGACGTCGGCGGTCGTCTCCGCTCTGGAGGCAGCCGGGTACGTGATATCGATCGCCATGCGGGCCGAAACATTCGCTCGGTTGATGGTGGCCGACCCGTCCGACGGTACGGCCGAGAAGGTCGAACTCTCTGCGGACTGGCGGGCACACGATCCGATTCAGCTTGATATCGGGCCCGTCCTGCATGCGGACGACGCCATAGCGAACAAGATGTGTGCCCTGTTCGGACGCGCCATGCAGCGTGACTTTCTCGATGTCGATGCCGCCATCATGAGCGGTCGTTACTCGCGTGAGGACCTGCTCGAACTGGCCGCCGCGACCGATCCCGGCTTCGACCCCCTGATCTTCGCTGATGCGCTCGGCGCGCTGACACAGATCACCGATACGGCGTTCGCCGAGTATGGCGCCGACCCCCGTGCGATCGCCGAAATGCGCCAACGGTTCGCCGACTGGCGGAGGCGTCTGCTTGCCGAGAAGCCCGGATTCGGCTAACCCGAGCCGGCCAGACCGAGAACCGCTCGGGTACGCGACCTACCCTCACGGATCGCGATCTCCCACTGCTGATCATGCCGAACTATCGGTCATGCTAGCTAGCATGACCGATAGTGAAGGAATGGGTACCTGACGCTGATCTTGCCGAGATTGTCGACAACCCTCGTGTCATCGGTACGGATATCACAACATATACCGTGGCCGGTACCGGCGCCGCACACGTTCCGTATTCACCGGTGCTCCGCCTGACGGTAGCTTCCGCGTCCAGTGATTCACGGCGGCCGATGGCCGTGCCCTTCGCCGTCGTCGCCGGACCTTGCTTTCCAGCGGAAAGATTCGGAGCCGCCGCCCCGTGGCGCGGCTCGAACAGGCGCTATCGGGGGGTGGCGGGCTCGGCCAGTGGTGTGTAGGCGTCCGGGCGGCGCGTGGTGAGGAACGGGAACAGGTCGAGCCAGTCACGTCTCTGGTCGAGGTCGAGGTCGGCGACGAGCACGGCGGGTTCGTCGCGGGGGGCCTGCACGAGAACCCGGCCGTAGGGATCCGAGATGAACGAACTGCCGTAGAAGGTCAGCGTGCCTTCCGAGCCGATCCGGTTGACCGCCACCATGAAGGTGCCGTTGGCGATACCGTTCCCGACGATGACCTGCTGCCACAGCGGCCGGGTGTCGAATCCCGGGTGGTCCGGTTCGGAGCCGATGGCCGTGGGATACACCAGGACGTCGGCACCGGCGAGAGAATAGGCGCGGGCCAGCTCCGGAAACCACTGGTCCCAGCAGGTGGGGAAGCCGAACCGGGCCGCTCCCAGGCCGAGGACCGGATAGGCCGCCGGCCCGGCGGGTCCCCCACGGAAGTAACGGTCCTCGTAGTAGCCGGCCGTAACCGGAATGTGCAGCTTGCGGGTGCGCGCCAGCAGCGCGCCGTCCGGCGCGACGGCGATGGCCGTGTTGTAGCCGAGTCCGTCGTCGCCGTCGTCGCCGTCGCCGTCGGCCCGCTCGTAGAGCGAGGCGTGCACCGGGACGTCCAGCTCCGCGGCCAGCGAAGCGGCGAACCGGCGCGTCGGCCCGTCCTCGACGCTCTCGGCGAGAGCCGCCGGGCTGTCCTGCGGACGGACGTCGGCGAAGTACCGCGACAGGGTGAGCTCCTGGAAACAGATCAGCTCCGCTCCCAGCTCGGCCGCGATCCGCGCGCCGTCACGCAGCGCCGCCGCGTGTTCGGCCGGGTCGCGATGCCAGCGCTGCTGTACGGCACCGAGACGGAACGGGGGGCGGGCCGGAGGGCTGACGCGCGCGGGCGACGTACGTGTCCCGATACTGGTAACCGTCAGCATGCGTCGATGCTCCCATGCCCCCGGCCCCCCTGCTCCCGCGCTGCGCGGCTGCCATCAGGACGGAGGTGAGCGTCTTGTCGCGACGGATGCCCGCGGAGTGGGAGCCGCACGCACGCACCTGGATGGCCTTTCCACCCCCCAGCGCCACGTTCGGCCCGGAGGGCTCCCAGACGCTCGGCGCGGCCCGTTCGGCCTGGGCCGGCGTCGCCCGGCTGGTCGCCGGGTACGAGCCGGTGACGCTCGTCGCCCACCCCGGCCAGGGCGCGGTGGCGGCGCGGCTGGCCGGGCCGGGTGTGCGGGTGGTGGAACGGGAGCTGGACGACGCGTGGATCCGCGACACCGGCCCGACGTTCACCATCGAGGACGGGACCCGCCTGGGGGCGGTGGACTGGGTCTTCAACGGCTGGGGCGCCCAGGACTGGGCGACGTGGGAGGCCGACGCCGGGCTCGGGGCGGACCTCGCCGTACAGGCCGGCGCGACACCACGCCGCTCGGCGCTCACGAACGAAGGCGGCGGTTTCCATGTCGACGGGGCGGGGACGGTGCTGCTCACCGAGACGGTGCAACTCGACCCCCGCCGGAACCCGGGCTGGAGCCGGGAACAGGTCGGGGCCGAGATACACGCACAGCTTGGCACCCGTCACGCGGTCTGGCTGCCGCGTGGTCTGACCGCCGACTACCACCGCCTCGGCACCCGCGGCCATATCGACATCGTTGCCGCGTTCACGCCGACCGGCCCCATTGCCGTGCACGCCCAGCCCGATCCCACCCACCCCGACCACGCGGTAAGCCACGAGCTGACCGCCCTGCTGGGCGCGAGCAGGGACGCGGCGGGCCGCCCGCTGCACGTCGTCGAGATCCCCGCGCCCGCCGTCCTGCTCGACGGGCAGCCCACCAGCTACTCCTACATCAACCACTATGTCGGCAACGGATTCGTCCTGGTCGGCACCTTCGACGACCCGGCCGACCAGCGCGCCCTGGACCTGCTGGCCAGGCTGTATCCGGGCCGGCGGGTGGAGACGGTCGACGGGCGGGCCGTCTTCGCCTACGGCGGCGGCGTCCACTGCATCACCCAGCAACAGCCACGCGTCACGCGATGAGGACAACGACCACCGGCAGGCCGTCACCCGCCAGGTCGGTGGCTCCCGTCCGCAACCGTGGCTCAGCTCGGCTCAGCTCAGCTCAGTACGAGCGCGAGGGCGGCCAGCCCGGACACCACAGCCGCCAGCGCCACGCATCGGAGCGCCCCGGCCGGGCTCGCCCGGCGGCTGCTGACATCGGCCATGTCCTGGTGGTGGCGTCTCGATCCGGTCAGCCATGCCGCCGCTCCAGCGCTGAGCGCCCACGCACCGGCCGTACATCCCAGCGGACGATTCCCGTGGCCGCAGGAGACGTGCAGGAGCAACGCGCCCAGGCCGACGAACGCGAACCCGGTGCGCTGCCAGGCCAGGTAGGTCCGCTCCGGCTGTGTCTCCCCCGCGGCGCGGTCCGGCACCATCAGCCGATCGCCGCAGGCCCTGGGGCCGCCCGGGGTGGCGCCGCCGTCGGCAGGGCTCACCGTGCCCCTCGGCTGGCGACCAGCACGAAGATCAGCGCAGCCGTGCTCACCAGCGCCACGCCGGCGGCGAGCAGCCGGGGCAGTCCCGAAACCGGCAGCGGCCGCCGCTCCCGCATCGCCCGTTCGACGATCACCCATCGCCGGTAGCTGGTCGCCGCGACGGTAGTGCCGAGTATGATCAGCGGTACGCCCAGAACATGCCGGGCACCGGGGACGCTGAACTCGGGCACGACCTGGACCACCGCCACGCCGCCCGCGAGCAGGGCGAGCGACGTGCGGATCCACGCGAGGAACGTCCGTTCGTTGGCGAGGCTGAAGCGGACGTCCGGGTCCTGACCGACCAGGCCGACATCCCCCAGCCGGGACCCGTCCCTCGACCGGCGCCCATTCCTCGGACGGCACCACCACGCGCGCGCGGACCACGCCCGTCGGGACGGTAAGCGACCGCTCCCATGCCCGTCTTCGCCCGCGCCCACCCCCTCACCGTACTGGTCGAAACGTCGCCGCCCAGGTACGCCGCCGGCCCCCCGCGGCGGCGCTGGCCGAGGTGAGACTGGGGGCATGCCGACGTTGCCAGCGGATCTGATCGCCGCACTGACCGCGCCGCTCACCGGGCTGGACGCCGAGCTGGCCACCCGCTTTCCCGGGGATCCGGGCAGCTCCCAGCCGGTGCACACCTGCTACGTGCCGGCCGACCAGGTGACCGCGACCGTCGTCGACGACTGGGCCGCGGCCGCCCGGGCCGCCTTCGGCGCGCACGCCGGCGAACCATCCGGCCTGGCGGCGGCGACCGGCGTCCCGGCGGCCCTGGCCGGGCGGGTCCACGACCATGTCCGCCGGGTGCTCACCGGCTCGCCGGTCGCCGACCTCCGGGTGGATCTCGAGGACGGGTACGGTGTCCGCGCCGACGCCGAGGAGGACGCCCACGCCGTCGCCGCGGCCGAGGCACTGCGCGCGGCCGCCGCCGCGGGCCGGCTCCCGGCGTCCTACGGGCTGCGGCCGAAGTCGCTGGACGCGGCCGTGCGCGCCCGCGGGCTGCGCAGCCTGGACCTCTTCCTGACCGCGCTCACCGCGGGCGGCACCGCCGCCGCGCCGCCCGGACTGGTGATCACCCTGCCGAAGGTGAGCGCGCCACAGCAGGTGAGCATGTTCGGCGCCGTCCTTGAGGAGCTGGAGGGACGCCTCGGGCTGGCACCCGTACCGCTGGAGGTGCAGGTCGAGACCCCGGCGGCGGTGCTGGCGCTGCCGGCGGTCGTGGCGGCGGGCCGCCCCCGCCTGCGCGGCCTGCACGTGGGCACCTACGACTACTCGGCGGCGCTGGGGATCAGCGCCGAGCATCAGGCCGGCGACCATCCGGCGGTGGAGCTCGCCACCGCGCTCATGCAGCTCGCCGCGGCCGGCACGGGCGTGCGGGTGGCGGACGGGTCGTGCAACCTGCTGCCGGTCGGTGACCGCGCCGCGGTGCACGCGGCCTGGCGGCGGCACGCCGAGCTGATCCGCCGGGCCTGGCGGCGCGGTCTCTACCAGGGCTGGGACCTGCACCCGGCGCAGCTGGTCTCCCGGCACGCGGCCGTGGCGTCCTGCCTGCTCACCGGCCTGCCCACCGCGCTGGCCCGGCTGTCCCGCTGGGCCGCTACCGGCGCCGCCGGCGCCGGCGCCGGCGCCGTCGGCGGCACTGTCGCGGCGCATGCGACCGGTCCGCTCGCGACGATCGGCCCAGCCGGCCC
>NZ_CAKKTL010000223.1:0-8468 GCF_920664355.1 Protofrankia sp. CiP1_Cm_nod2 | reverse complement strand
GTGCTGGCGCGCCGGTGGGGCCGGCGGCCGGCTCCGGCTGCGCGGCGGGGACGGCCGCGGCGCCCGGCGTCCCGGCCGGGGCGTCGTCGGCCTGGCCGCTGGGAGCCTGCACGTTCTGGATCGCCGCGATGAGCTGCCCCTTTCGCAGACGTCCCACGCCCTGGATACCCAACGAAGCCGCCATGGCCTGCAACTCCGGTAGCAGCATGGCCGAAAGGCCGGTGCCTGAGCGCCGGCGTCGCGTGGAGCCGGTGTCCACGGACGACGTCGGTGTCTGTGACCCCGCAGACTCACGTGCGCTGTCAGGCAGCACGTCGGTGGTGTCGCTCAAGATGTTCCTTCCCTGAAGGGACCGGCTTACGGAAGCCGGGTGATACTTGTTGACCTTCTTCGCCTGGGCATCCCACATGGAAACGATATTCAGCACCGGTGGGCAGGCAGAGCGCCCATGACGGCGCCAACGGCTGAGTACCGCGTGCGAACTCGTCTGTCCCGCTGAGGACTTGACCGGTGCTGGCCGAGGCTTCGATGACGAGGCTGAGGCACCAAGTCCGGTACCAGGTTCCGGCTACGAGGAGCCGGTGGCACCGGCGGGCGAGCACGCGCCGCGGCAGCAGCGGGTGCAGCCACCAGACTATCCAGACGCAGTCACCTGGGCAACATCCTTGCCGGCGTATTGCTTCGGAGTCATCCGTTTCCCGCCCGGGCCGGGGCCATTTCAGCCGATGTGCCGTACTCGTGAGGAGCGTCCACCGGACTTACGGAGCATGCCGGACAGACGTGCCACGCGCGGAACGGACACATCGGCGCCTGTCGCTCGGGAAGCTGTGGAGGATTCCCCACCGGCCGCGGCAGCGGCGGCAGCGGCCGGGCCGTCAGCCGACGACGAGCCTGGCCTGCGCCCCGTCCCGGTCGACGGGCAGGTCGAACACGCTGAAATCCCCGCCGGCACAGGCCCGCGCGAGGGCGGCCTGGTCCTCGTCGACGGCCAGCGCCAGCACCGTCGGTCCGGAACCCGACAGGACGGCCGCCAGCCCCGCCGCCCGCAGCCGGGCGAGCAGACCGCTGGTCTCGGGCATGGACGGCAGCCGGTAGGGCTGGTGCAGCCGGTCGTCGACGGCCGCCAGCAGCGCGTCCCGCCAGGACACAGCGCCCGGCCGGACGCGTTGTTGACTCCCGGTCTGGCTCCCGGCCGGCGTTCCGGCGGGAAAGCCGGCCGGCCGGTCACCGGCGAGGCCGGGACACCCGTTCCGCCCGTCGCCACGCGGCTGGCCGTCCCTCGGGCCGGCAGCGACGCGGCCGCCGTTTTCCGGCCCGGGCGTTTGCGGGGAGGCCTCCGCGGCGCTACCGGCCCCACCGGGGCGGGGCCGCGGGTTTCCCGGCATCGCCCACGGGTTTCCCGACATCGCCATCGCCAGCAGCGCGGCCCGCCCGGCGCTCATCGCCGCGTCCGCGTGGGGCACCCTCGCCGGCAGCGCCACCCGTGACTGTGCCGTCGACTGGCGGCGGGCGGGCACGAACACGACCGGCCGCAGGTCCTCGGGCGGGTCGGTACGGGCCACCCGCGGCGGGCCGTCGCCGTCGTGCCAGGCGATGGTGAAACCGCCGTAGAGGGCGGCGGCGACGTTGTCCGGATGCCCCTCGAGCCGACAGGCGAGCGCGAAGGCCTCCGGGATGCCCGGCCGGCCGCCGCCCAGCGCGCTCGCCGCCAGCAGGCCGCCCACGATCGCCGCGGCCGACGAGCCCAGGCCCCGGCCGTGCGGGATGCGGTTGACGCAGGCCAGCCGGAGCCCGGCCGGAGTGGTACCGGCCGCGGCGAAACCGGCCCGCAGGGCGCGGACGACCAGATGGGTCTCGTCGCGGGCGCCGTCGTCCTCACCGGCCACCTCGATCGACAGACCGGCGCCGGTGACGGTGACGGTGAGCTCGTCGTACAGGCCGAGGGCGAGACCACAGGCGTCGAAGCCCGGGCCGAGGTTGGCGCTGGTCGCCGGTACCCGCACCCGGGCCGTCTGGCCCGTCCGGGGCACGGTCAGCAGCGGTGACGCCGCCGGGTGGTTCACGACCCGTGCAGGTCGAGCGCCGTGGCCGCGGCCGCCACCGTCGCCGGTATGGTCACCGGCCTGGCCGCCCCGCTGATCGCCCACTCGGGGTCCTTCAGCCCGTTGCCCGTCACGGTGCACACCACCCGCTCGCCGGCCTCGACCCGGCCCGCGGCCCGGGCCTGCAGCAGCCCGGCGACGCTCGCCGCGCTGGAGGGCTCGACGAAGACGCCCTCGCGATGCGCGAGGAGCCGGTAGGCCGCGAGGATCTGCCGGTCGGTCACCGCGTCGATCCCGCCGCCGGAGTCGTCCCGGGCCCGCACGGCAAGGTCCCACGACGCGGGGTTGCCGATCCGGATCGCGGTGGCGATCGTCTGCGGCCGGTCCACCACGCTGCCGCGCACGATGGGGGCGGCACCGGCCGCCTGGAAACCGTGCATGCGGGGCCGGCCGGCGCCGCTGCGCGCGTCCTCCTCGACGTAGCCGCGCCAGTAAGCTGTGATATTCCCCGCATTTCCGACCGGCAGGCAGTGGACGTCGGGAGCCGAGCCCAGATCTTCGACGATCTCGAAGGAAGCGGTCTTCTGCCCCTCCAGGCGGAACGGGTTCACCGAGTTGACGAGGGTGACCGGGAAGGTGTCCGCGAGCTCGCGGGCGACCCGCAGGCAGTCGTCGAAGGAGCCGTCGAGCTGCAGCAGACGGGCCCCGTGGACAAGGGCCTGCGCCAGCTTCCCCATCGCGATCTTGCCGTCCGGCACCAGCACGGCGCAGGTCAGCCCGGCACGAGCGGCGTACGCGGCGGCGCTGGCACTGGTGTTGCCGGTGGACGCGCAGATCACCGCCTGGGAACCCGCCTCGACCGCACGGCTGATGGCCATCGTCATCCCACGGTCCTTGAACGAACCGGTCGGGTTGGCACCCTCGACCTTGAGATGGACCTCGCAGCCGGTCAGCTCGGACAGGTGAGCCGCGGGCAGCAGCGGGGTCCCGCCCTCCCGGAGAGAGACCACCGGCGTGTCCGCGGAGACCGGGAGCCGGTCCCGGTACTCCTCGATCACTCCCCGCCACACCCGGCGCGTCCTGGCGGCCCGCGCCGCCTCGGCGGCGGGGCCCGCGACCGCCTGCGGCACGGCTGCCCGTGCCGCAGGCGACCCCACCGGCACCGTCGCCGCAGGCGACCCCACCGGCACCGTCGCGGCACGCGATGTTGTCGTCACAGCTCACCTCCCTCGACCCGCATCACGCTCGCGACGGCGCGGACGACGTCCAGTTCCCGCAGCTCCTCGACGGTCGCGGACAGGGCCGCGTCGGTGGCCGCATGCGTGATCAGGACCAGACTCGCGTCGTCGCCGTGACCGTCCTGGCGGACGCTCTGGATGGACACGTCCTGGCGCGCGAACGCGGCGGCGACCGAGGCGAGCACCCCGGTCTTGTCCGTCACGTCCAGGTTGATGTGGTAGCGCGTCACGGTCGCGCCCATCGGCAGGACGGGCAGGGCCGCGTAGGCGGACTCCCCCGGGCCACGCCGGCCGGCCAGCCGGTTGCGCGCCACCGCGACCAGGTCGCCGAGCACCGCGGACGCCGTGGGCGAGCCACCGGCCCCACGGCCGTAGAACATCAGCTGACCGGCCGCCTCCGCCTCGACGAACACGGCGTTGAACGCCTCCCGGACCGCCGCCAGCGGATGCGTCCGCGGGATCATCGCCGGGTGCACGCGCACACTCACTCCGGGTGCCTCCACCGACCGTTCGGCGATGGCGAGCGCCTTCACCGTGCAGCCCATGGCGCGGGCGCTGGCGATGTCCGCGGCGGTGACGTCACCGATGCCCTCCCGGTGGACGTCGTCCAGGGTCACCCGGGTGTGGAACGCCAGCTGCGCGATGATCGCCGCCTTCGCGGCGGCGTCGAAGCCGTCGATGTCCGCGCTCGGGTCGGCCTCGGCGTACCCGAGCGCGGCCGCCTCCTCAAGGGCCTCGGCGAAGCCGGCACCGGTCTCGTCCATCCGGGTGAGGATGTAGTTGGTGGTGCCGTTGACGATGCCGAGCACCCGGCGGACCCGGTCACCGGCGAGGCTCTCCCGCAGCGGGCGCAGCAGCGGGATCGCGCCGGCGACCGCCGCCTCGTAGTAGAGGTCCACGCCGTGCGCGGCGGCGGCGTCGTACAGCGCCGCGCCGTGGGTGGCCAGCAGCGCCTTGTTCGCCGTCACCACCGACTTGCCCGCGCGCAGCGCGGCGAGCAGCCAGCCGCGGGCCGGTTCGATGCCGCCGACCACCTCCACGACGATGTCGATGTCGTCCCGGGTCGCCAGCGCCGCCGCGTCCCCGGTGAAAACCGCCGGATCGACCGGGAGGTCGCGCGCGATGGACGGGCGGCGGACGGCCACGCCGGCCAGCTCCAGGGGCGTGCCCACCCGGGCGGCGAGATCTTCGGCATGGGTGTGCAGCAGCCGAACGACGTCACTGCCGACCACACCACACCCCAGCAGCGCAATCCTCATCATCGCCGGTTCCTCATCGCGGATTCCTCACCGGAGCTTCTCCCCGTGGCCTGCCCCAGCATGCCCCTGCCGATCGTGGACGTGCCCCTGCCGGCCGTGGGCCTGGCCCTGCCGATCGTGGACGTGCCGGCACAGCCACCGGCGGGTACCGGCTGGTGGACGGGCGAACGGGCCTGGTCACGCACGACAGTCACATCCTCGTCGGAGCCGACACGCCCAGCAGGTGGAGGCCACCGGCAAGCACGATCCTGGTCGCGTCGGCGAGCAGCAGCCGCGCCCCGGTGAGCGCCCCTGCCGCGTCGTCGCCCCGGGGCAGCACCTCGCATGCCCCCTGGAAACAATGGTAGGTATCGGCGAGCTCTTCGAGGTAACGCGCGACCCGGTACGGTGCCCACGGCTCAGCCACCGCCGCGACGGCCCTCGGCAGATCACCCAGCGCCCGCAGCAGATCGCCCTCGCGCGGATGGGTCAGCAGGGACACGTCCGCGCCCTCGACATCCACCCCCAGCCCCAACTGCCCGGCATTGCGCAGCAGCAGACAAATACGTGCATGAGCATACTGGACGCGGAAAACCGGGCTGTCGTTGGCCCGCCTGGCAATGACGTCGAGGTCGATGTCGCGCACACCGACGCTGCCCGGTGGGAGGCGGGCGAGCGAATAACGGGCCGCGTCCGCCCCGACCGCGTTCACCAAGCCGGCCAGACCAGCCAGGTCGGCGAGGCCAGCCAGGTCGGCGGGGCCGGCGATCGAACCAGTGGCGGTGCGCCCGCCGCCGACGTGATCGCCGCCGTCACGGCGGCCCGCCTGATCGTCGTCGCTGTCCGGCCGCCGGAAACCGGGCACGACACCGTCGCCCGCGGCACCACGGACCGCGGCGTCTTGGGCCGCGACGTCCCGGGCCGCGATGTCGCGGACATAGCCGTCGCCCGCGCGCACGACCGTCCGGGCGATCTCGCCGAGGGCGTCACTCGCCAGCCGGATGTTGAGGAAGCCGCCGGCGGCGACATCGACAGCGGACACCGCCCGGTCCAGACGCAGCCGGGCCGCGACCGCCTCCGCGATCTCCCGCGGCGGCCGACGCGCCGGCCGGGCGAGCCGGAGGGCGAGCGGGGTGGCGTAGTCACCATGCCCCGCGGCCCTGGGACGTGCGACCGGCACCGTCGCGGGTACCTCCACGTCGAGCTCGTCGTCCGCGACAAGATCGCGAACGATGGCCCGCAGGGTTTCCGCGAGATCGGCCGGAGTCATGGCGTGATGCTATCGGCGCGCACCGGCCCCGGCCGGCCGCCGAACCCCGGACGGGCCGGTCGTGACCTCAGACGGGCTGGCCGCGGCCGGCGGCGAGCCGGCGCACGACCCCGATCAGCTCGTCCGGGTCGAAGGGCTTGGTGAGGTAGTAGTCCACCCCGAGCCGTTCCCCACGCCTGAGGTCCGCGGCCTGGGCGCGCGCGGACAGCAGGACCACCGCGATGTCCGCCGTGGCGGGATCCTCGCGCAGGCGGGCAACCACGTCCCAGCCGTCCAGGTGCGGCATCATGACGTCCAATGTGATCACATGCGGCGCGACGGACCGGACCCGCTCCAGACAGTCGAAACCGTCGACCGCGGTGTACACCTCGAAGCCCTCCAGCTCGAGGTTGACCACCACAAGCTGGCGGATCACGGCGTCGTCATCCACGACGAGGACGCGCGGGGCTTCGCAGTACACATCCGGAGCTTACGGCTACCCGGCCGGATGACCACCCCCACGGGCCTGGTACGGTAAGAGCCGCAGCCCCGGAGCCCCCGTAGCTCAGGGGATAGAGCACTGCCCTCCGGAGGCAGGTGCGCAGGTTCGAATCCTGCCGGGGGCACACGTTGTGACTTACAGTAGCAAGAGCTGCATTTTTCCTGCTCATAATAGCTACTTCAGGACATAGATTCGCTACCTTCCACTGGCTCCAGCTTCGGCCCTGTACACCCGCAACGCCGACGGCTTCCACGGGCTGGACGAAGCGGTCACCGTCATCGCGCTCTGATCATGCCCAACCGGCGAAGCTCATGCATCGCCACGGCGGACCCTCAACGGTTGAACTCCGGCCATTCCAGCGAGGCCGGCTCGTCGGTGCCGCTGGTACCGGACTCCCAGCTGCCCGGCTCATCGAGGTATCCCTGCCAGCCCGCCGGATCCTCCCGCTGGATCCGGGCGTAGGCCTCCTCGATCGCGGACCAGTGCTGCTCGGCCTCCAGCCTGCGCGACTCGACGTCCAACAGAACCTCCCGGCCCGGGCAGGCCGACCGGCCAGGGAGGTGATGAGCGTGGCCGGCCGGGCCGGCGGAACATCGGCCCCGGGGCGGGGATGCCCGTCGTCGACAACGGACCGGGCAGCGGACGGAAGACAATGATCACTTGCGTCTCGGGCCGTTCGCGTCCCGCCGGGGGGAACTGGCGCGGCGGGAGACGGGCGGCCGGTCGGCACAGTAAAATATATTAATTCTAATTATATTTAGATGGATGACGCTGGATAGGCCGAGAGCGTCGCGGCCGCCGGCCGAAGAACCGATCGAGGAGACGTGCGTGCCACCGCCGCCGAACGAACAGCCCGACGACTGGACGGAGCCCGGCGCGCATCCCGTGGCGGCCGGGGTCTACCGCATCCCGCTCCCACTGCCGTACAGCGGTCTGCGCGCCGTGAACGTCTACGTCGTGCCGGACGACGACGGCCTGGTCGTGGTGGACTCCGGCTGGGCCATGCCGTCCACCGAATCCGCGCTGGTCACCGCCCTGGGCACGCTCGGCTACCAGCTCGACGACGTCTCCCGCGTGGTGGTGACCCATGCGCACCACGACCACTACACCCAGGCCCTCGCCCTGCGCGCGCGGTTCGGGACAAAGGTCAGCATCGGCCGGGAGGAGCGCCACTCGATACACGCCGGCGGGGAAACCGAGGTCCTCGCCCGTCCACAGATCGCGATGCTGCTGCGCTGCGGCGCCCCCGAGCTGGCCGAACGCTACGCCCGATACCTGCTGCACGAGACGGACCACTCGCAGGACGCGCCGTGGGGCACCCCCGACAGCTGGCTCGACGACGGCGACGTCGTCGGCCTGGCGAAGCGCAGGCTCGACGTCCTCGCCACCCCCGGGCACACCCGCGGCCACGTGGTGCTTCGTGACAATGCCAACGGCCTGCTGTTCGCCGGCGACCACGTGTTACCGCACATCACCCCATCACTGGGGTTCGAGTGGGCGCCCGAACCGTCGCCGCTGCGCAGCTTCCTGCAGTCGCTGCGGCTGATGGGCGGCCTGCCCGACACGCTGCTGCTGCCCGCGCACGGCCCGGTCACCACCAGCGTGCACCGGCGGGTCGAGGAACTGCTGGCCCACCACGAGGCACGTCTGGACAGCGCCGCCCGCAATGTCCGCGCGGGCGCCGAGACGGCGTTCCAGGTCGCGTCGGCGATGCGCTGGACCCGCCGGGAACGGCGGCTGGACGAACTCGACACGACCAGCCAGACGCTGGCCGTTCTCGAGATCGAGGCGCACCTCGACCTGCTGGTGGAACACGGCCAGCTGGTGGCGGCCACCGCCGAGGACGGCGTTGTGCGCTACGCCCCTCGTGGCTGAGGGCCCCATGGCTGAGGGCCCCATGGCTGACATCCGCTACTGGACGACGGATCCTGGCAGAAACGACGACGGACGGTGACGGAAAAGAAGATCTATCGTGGTATTTCATCCTAAAAACAGATCGATTGTTGTTAGCATGCTGGAACGTTGCTTGTCGGCGCTAGGTGTGCGCACAGGGGCGTGTTACGCTCCCCTCCGCCGGAGGGGACCGGACATGTAAGGACTCATGTTGCCCAGACTTCTGTCCTCCGCACCGATCAGATCCAGGTTCAGGACCCGGCGGCGGCTCCTGGCGGCGGCGTTGGCACTGCCGTTGGGTGTTGC
>NZ_CAKKTL010000222.1:0-8494 GCF_920664355.1 Protofrankia sp. CiP1_Cm_nod2 | reverse complement strand
CCCCGGGGCCGGGGCGGGATCGGCCGCCTCCCGGCCGGGGCCGGGTGAGCTCCCGGCCGTCGGGCCGCGGTCCCCCTGCCCGTGCGGCTCGGGGCGCCGCTACAAGGCGTGCCACGGCGTGCGGCGGCGCCCTGCGCCCGTCCTGCGGCCCTTCGCCGGCCGGGCCGATGAGCCGGATCTGGTGGCTCTGCGTGAGCTGGTGCCCAGCGCGACCGCCCCGCTGACGCTGGCCGCCGGTCACCTCCAGGAGCATCCCGAGCACGCCGGCCGTTCCATCGTGCTCAGCACGATGCTGCCGCAGGCCGTGCCTGCGCTCGTCCGGGACAACGGGGAGATCCTGCTGGCGATGCAGACCGGTACCGTCAGCGACGACGCGGGCGCGGACATCGCCCGGGCGTTGCTCGAGGCTCTCGACGCGGATCCCGGCACGCCGGTCATCCCGCGGCCCGCCCCGGCGGGAAGCGCGCGGGCGGACGGCGGCCGGGCCGCTCCGACCCTGGTGGACCTGCTGGATCCCGCGCCGCTGGACATCACCGTCCACGCCGGGTTCACCTGGTGGCTCCCGCCGTCGCAGGACGGTGGCAGCCCGGATCCACAGGTTGTGGCCCTGCTGGAGCGGGCGAACGCAGCCGTGGTCCCGACGGCCCGGCTGACCTCGGTGGACGCGGCCTACTGGTGCCGCCCGGGGGAGCGGGCGCATCTGCGCTGGGTCCAGCCGTACGACGAGGAGCCGCTGTTGGACGCTCTCACCCGGCTCGCGGCGGCCAATATTCTTACTGTGGGTGACGGATCCCGTTTTGTCGGTTCGCTCCGGGTGGACGGCCTGGTCGTTCCGGTGTGGGATCTGGCGCCGGACGCCGACGCGGCGAGCTGCGAGGAAGCAGCCGCTACGCTGCGCGATCAACTGGAAAGCGCGGTTGCCGACCGTACCCCGCTCACCCCGGCGGAACGCCGGGTACGCGCCGGTGTGGTCGGCCGGACCCTCACGCTGCGCTGATGCCGCCCGGCCCGCTCGACGACCTGCCCGGCTTGTCCGACGACCTTCCCGGCCCGTCCGACGACCTGCCCGGCTCGCTCGGTTCTCCCGGCGCGCCCAGTTCGTCCGGCCCGCCTGACCGGCCGGTGGTTGGCGAGGCCCGGCCGTCGACGGCACAGGACGGGCATGATCGCACCGCTACCGCTACCGCTACCGATCGGCTGGGGCCGGCCGGTGGCATGTTCGACGTGGTCGTCGTCGGTGCCGGTCCGGCGGGGGCCAGCGCCGCCCGCGCGGCGGCCCGGGCCGGTGCCACCGTGTGCCTGCTCGAACGCGCCGAGCTGCCCAGGTACAAGACCTGCGGCGGCGGCCTGGTCGGCCTGTCGATCGATCATGCCGGTATCGACCTGTCACGGCTGACCCGCGCGAGCGTCGACCAGCTCACGGTCGCACTCGACGGCCGGCTGGTGCGTACCCGCCGTCGGCCGGGCCGGCCGATGCTGTCCATGGTGATGCGCTCGGAGTTCGACCGGGCGCTGGTCGGGTCGGCTCACGCCGCCGGGGCGGTCATCCGGACCGGCGTCCACGTCACGGGAATACGCGAGCACGATGCCGTCGACGGCCACGGCATCGCGGCCGGCCGTGTCGTGGACGGTCATGTTCCGGACGGCCGGGTCGCGGTGACGGTACGCGGTGGCCCGGACGTCGCCGCGCGGGTGGTCATCGGCGCCGACGGCACGTCCGGGCGGGTCGGCACCTATGTCGGGGTCCGTCTCGACCAGGTCGACGTCGGTCTGGAGGGCGAGTTCCCGGTCGACGCCGCAGTGGCACGCCGCTGGGCCGGCCGGATGCTGATCGACCTGGGCCCGGTACCCGGCTCGTACGCCTGGCTGTTCCCGAAGGGTGAGATCCTCACCGTCGGTGTGATCGGCTCACGGGACGATGGCGGCGCCCTGCGCGCCTACTACGCCGACGTGGTGCGCAGGCTCGGCCTGGACGGGGTGACGCCGCTGCACGATTCCGGGCATCTCGCGCGGGTGCGGGCCGTGGGCTCGCCGCTGCGCCGTGGCCGGGTGCTGGTCGCCGGGGACGCGGCCGGCCTGCTCGACCCGTGGACGCGGGAGGGGATCTCCTTCGCGCTGCGTTCGGGGCGGCTGGCCGGGGAGGCGGCCGCGCGCGCCGCCGCCGGTGAGCCGAGCGCGCTGGGCGACTATCCCCGCCGGGTGGAGGCGGCCCTCGGCCCCGAGATGGACGCCGGTCGTGAGGTGCAGGCGGTCTTCGCCCGCCGTCCCGGCCTGTTGTACGCGTCCCTGGCCGTTGTCCCGGGCGGTTTCGGCCTGTTCGGACGGATGTTGGCGGGCCGTTCCACGGTGGCCAACCAGTTGCGCCGGCCCGGCGTCCGCGCGTTGACGGCGGCCATCACCCGCTGAACGCCCCAGGCAGCCCAGGGCACGTGCCGCGGGACGCCCCCGCGGCACGCCGCCGCATGCCGGACCGGAAGCTCGCGGATGGCCGCTGCCCGGCCGGCGCCGCGGGCCCGCCGGCCCCTACCGGATCCGCCCGACCAGCTCCACCGGTCGGGCGGGAGCCCTGGAAGCGGCCGGCGCCCCGGGTGCCCCGGACGCCTGGCCGGGTGTCTTCCGGCTTTCCAGGCCGAACCTCTCGGCGACCGCGCCGGCGATTTCCAGAAAGGCCTTCCTGGTCGCTTTCCGCATCTCTTCGAGGAGAATGTTCCCGCCGACGGCCAGGTGCGGGTCGTAAGGTACCCGGACAACCCGGCGGGTGCGGGCGGCGAAATGCTGTTCGAGCGCGTCCAGATCGACCGACTCCCGGTTCATCGGAAAGGTCGATATAACCGTCACCGCGTTCTTCACCTGCGCGGTGTACCCGTGCGCGTCCAGCCAGTCCAGGGTGGCGCTGGCGGAGGAGCCGCCGTCCGCGCTGGAACTGCTCACGACCACCAGCGTGTCGGCGAGCTCCAGGATGGCGGGCATGGCGCTGTGCAGCATTCCGGTGCCACAGTCGGTCAGCAGGATCGAGTAGTACCGTTCCAGAATGCCGTCGACGGCCATATAGTCGGTGTCCGTGAACGCCTGGGACAGTTCCGGGGAATTGGCGGAGGCGAGTACCTCCAGCCGGCTGGCGGCCTGTGACAGATATCTGCGGACGTCCACGTAACGGCCCACCGAGCCGGCGTTGTCGAGCAGGTCCCGGACGGTGTTCTCGGATGCCCGCGGCACCTTGGCCCCGAGCGTTCCACGGTCGGGGTTCGCGTCGATCGCCACGATCCGGTCGCCGCGCAGGCTGGCCAGGGCCGAGCCCAGCCCCACCGTGGTGGTCGTCTTGCCGACGCCCCCCTTCAGGGACATCACCGCGATCCGGTGGCAGTCGTTCAGAGGAGCGCTGATGTGCTCGACCAGCAGGCGGTGGCGGGCCTCGTCGGCGGAGAGCCCCGGGTTGACCCTTCCGCCGGAGATTCTGCAGAGAACCCGGCGCCAGCCCCGGGTGGGGACAGCCGGCCGGGCCGGCAGCAGTGCGCTGGTCATGAGCCGGCCGGGCGTACCGTCCTGCGGCACCGGCCGCTGGGGTTCCCCGGGATTTCCCGCGGCGGCCGGGCCGAGTTTCGCCGCTGCCGCGCCCGGATCACCGCCGGGGGCTTCCCGGTTGTTCCGCTCCGCGGGTGCACCGGTCACCTGGAATTCGTTGTCGGGCGGCCGCCGGCTGTTTGTTCCCGCGAGTCCACCGGTCACATGAAAATTGCTGTCGGGTGGCCGCCGGTTGTTCTGCTGGCCGGCCACCGCCGGCCGGGGGGCGGGCGGCGGCGCCGGATATTCGCTGCTCGGATAAGGGCTGCCGGGGTACGGGAAAGCCGTTCCGGCCGGGCCGGGGAACGGCTGGCCGGGCCCGGGCCGGTGCCCGCCGCGCGGGCTGTCGCCGTCCGGGAACAGGGGATTCCCGCCGGGGGCGGTCGGGAACGGCGCGGTGGACGGGCCCACCGGCGGTTCCGCTGGCGGTGGCGGCGATACGGGTGCCGGGTGCTGCGTGGACGCCAGCGTGTGCGGCAGATGGTCCTGTTCCCGCGGCCCCCGTCCCTGGGTGCCCTGCTCCTGCCCTCGTTGGTCCTGCTCCGGGTGGTTCTGGCCGGGCGGCGGGCCGGCATGGTCGTGACCGGCGTCCGGCGGCTCGGGAGGGCGCCGGGCATCCCCGGGGCGTGCCTCGTGGCGGAGGGGGACAGCGCGTGTGCGACGGTCGCTCGACGGGTGCGGCGGCACGCTGATGAACGTGTCCTGGTCGAACAGCGGATCGTAGGTCGGCGGTTCGAACCAGGGCCGGCCGTTCGCGGCCGGCGCGTCCGAGGCCGCCGGGCCGGCCGGCCCGGCGGTGTTCGTGACAGTGCCCGCCGTGACGTCGTCCACCGCGGTGTACCTGTCCACCACGGCGAAACCGCCGGGTATGCCGTTCGGCACCGGCGGCGTACCCGGGCCGGAGGAGCGCCAGGACGAGGACGACCGGTAGGCCACCTCCGACCACGCGCTGGTGAGCGGGTCGAAGCCGCGTTCACCACCGGGTGGCGCGACGGGCGGCGGCGCCGCCCGCGGCGGTGACGGGGCCGGTGCTCCTGGCGGCCCTGGCGGCCCTGGCGGCCCTGGCGGCCCTGGCGGCCCGGCAGCCTCGGCGCCGGGGGAGCCGTTCACACTGATGCGCGGCGGTGTGAGGCCGTTCATCGGCTGCGGATCCCCGGTGGCGCCGGCCCGTCGCCCGGCCTCCTGCCGTGGCTGCGCGGTGTACGAGATCTCCCTGGCGTACGAGGCCCCGTTCAGGGTCTCGTTGCCCGGCTCGACCGGATCCGGCGGCGGGCAGGAGCGGGACGATGACGGTGACATCGACTGTCACTCCCCCCGATCGGTTCGCGTCCACGGTGCACTACATCCAAATCCAACTACATTGACATATCAGCCTGTTCGGTTACCCGATCAGGGGCCGCGGATAGGCCTGGACGCCGGTGACACGCTCGCGGGAGTCCGTCCGGCTGGTCTCCTGCCGTCCCCACCAGCCGATGTGCGCCGGACACGGCTCAGGACGACATGTCGGTCCGCGCGTCACCGTCACCGGTGCCGGTGACGTCCGCCGCGCCACTCCCGCCCGTGGTATGGATCTTGCCCGTGGTACGGGTGCCGTCCGCGCTGGCGGTGCCGCCGCTGATGTTGGTGATACCCCTGATGCCGGTGTCATCACCGTCGCCGTGGCTGGCCGGGGGAAGGGACGCTCCGCCGGTGCCCAGTGCGGCCGCGGCCGCCGCCGCCAGGACCCAGCGGGCCGGCTGCCCCAGCCGGGCCGCGGCCCGCCGCACGTCGTCCCATTCGGGCTGGGCGGTGACGGCCCGGCCGCCGGCAAGCATGCCGATCTTCACGGCGACGGTCTCGCCGCCCACGTCCACGGTGCGGAAGGCCCGGTCCAGGGCCCGCTTGCGCACCGTTGTCTCGCGCAGGCCGAGGGTGGGAGTGTGCAGGAAGACCAGCCGTCGGACGGCGTCGGCGTGCGTCGCCCGGACAAGCACCGACAGGGTGTGCGCCGGCCGGCCCTTCTTCATCAGGATCGGCGTCAGCCAGACGTCGCGGGCGCCCGCCGCCAGGAGCACGGCCATGATCTCCGGCCAGGCGCGCGGGTCGAGGTCGTCGACGTTGGTCTCGATGAGCAGTTCGTCGACCGCGCCGGGGGTGCCCGTGCCGGGAGCCTCCGGGACGGCGGCATCCGGCACGGGACCGTCCGGCGCCTCCCGCGGCGCGAAGCTGTCCGGCGCCTGGGAGTCCTGGGAGTCCTGGGAGTCCAGGGAGCCCAGGGAGCCCAGGGGTGCGCGGGAAGGCGGAGTGCGGGGAAGGTGCGCGCGGACGCCGGCCATCGGGACCGGGACCGGCGGGCCTGGCCGCGGGGCGTGCCCCACGACCAGCCGGACGATGTTGGGCCGGTCCGGGATGTCACGCCGGCCGGCGCCGACCCCGACCGCCAGCACCCGCATCGGCGGGAGCGGGCCGGACGCGTCCGCGTGGGCCGCCACGAGCGCCGCCCCGGTCGGCGTGCACAGTTCCACGTCCACCGGCCCGCCGCGGCCCGGCAGCCCGGCGGCCCGCAGCAGCTCCAGCACGGCCGGGCCGGGTACCGGCAGGACGCCGTGCTCGGTACGGGCCGATCCACCACCGAGCGCCACCGTGGACACGACGAGCTGGTCGAGGCCGAGCGCGGCGATCCCGGCGCAGACGCCGACCACGTCGGCGAGCGCGTCGAGCGCCCCGACCTCGTGGAAGTGCACCTCGTCGGCGGGGATGCCGTGGACGGCCGCCTCGGCCTCGGCCAGCGCGGCGAAGGTGGCCAGCGCGCGTTCACGGACCGTGTCGGCCAGCGCTGCCCGGGCCAGCAGCCGGCGGACGTCCGGCCAGGTACGGCGGGGATGCCCACCGGCCGGCCCGTCGAACCGGCCGTCGTCGCCATGGCCGTGATGATGGCGGTGCCCATGATGATCGTTGTGTGTGCCAGGTCTGGTGCCGGAGGCGGCCGCGGTGCCTCCGACGCCCTTGTCGACGTTCCCGTCAGCGTCGCTCCTGTCGTCGCCACCGGTTTCAGCGATATCGCTACCGGTGATCACACGGACGCGGGTGGCCGCCAGCCCCGCTCTGGACGCGGTGCCGACATCCAGCCGGACGGGGAGACCCAGCGCCTCGACGGCATCGCCGATCACCCCGGTGGGCCGGCCCGTTCCGGCGAGCGCGCCGGTCAGGGCGCCGAGCAGCATGTCCCCGCTCACCCCGCTGGACAGGTCGAGCCATCCGATCCGGAGCTGCCCGGCGGCGGGATCCGGCCCGGCCGGCCGGGCGGGCCGGGGGCCGGTGGACGGCGGTCTGGCGTCGGTCATCAGCAGGTCGGCCCCGAACGGCGGGTCGGGCCCGAGCGGGACACTCGAGCCACACGGAATGATCATCGAACGGTACGAACGGTACGGGTAGGACGCGAGAAAGACGGTGCGGGAACGCACAGGAACATGCAAGAACATGCAAGAACATGCAGGATGACGCAAGAGGGACAAGGCCGTCCCGCCGGCACGCCGGCACGCCGGCAAACCCGTCCGTATATCGTCCGGACGGTTTCCCGAATCATCCTCTGATCATTTCTGGACTGATCATTTCCGGATTATCGCCGGATCGCCCGTCCGGATCACTCGCTCGGGCCGTTCGTCCGGGCCACCGCCCGGTGGACGCCGGTCCGGCACGGACGGCCGTCCGGGCACTGACCTGCGCGATCGGGGATCCCAGGCCGGCTGGCGACTCGCCGGGCACGCCACCGACACTCCCGAGCCCCGCGGACGTCCTAACTGGCCGGTGTCCTTCACCGACCGGATTCCTCACCGGTTGGAGGATGGCCCGTGGGCAGCGCGGCCACCGCCCGCAGGACGTCCGCTGGCGTTATCGGGTCCACGACCTGATCGGTGCTGGCCGCGGCGGAACCGTTCCGGTCCGCGGATCCCCGCTCTCCGGACCACAGCGCGACATGTTGACCACGGCCCGGTGGTGGTCCCCACCGGGCCGGTGGCACCGGCCCGAACAGCAGTACGGACGGCGTCCCGTAGGCGGTCGCGAGATGGCCTACCCCGGTGTTGGCCGCGAGCAGCAGCGACCCGGCGGCCACCAGCGCGCACAGCTCGGGCAGGCTGGTCGATCCGGCGAGCACGGCCGCGGGAGGCAGCCCGGCCTCCCGCGCGACCGTCCGCGCCAGTTCCGTCTCCTGCGGGCTTCCCGTCACGACCACCTGGTGACTGTTGGTGGCGAGTGCCCGCGCCACCAGCGCCCACTGCCGTGCCGGCCAGCGGCGGACCGGGTGCGCGCCACCTGGATGCACGATCGTCGCGCCGCCGACGACCGGGGGGACGGCCGGCCGGGGCAGGAAGAGGTCGTCCGGGTCGCAGGCGACTCCGTGTGCCTCCATCAGCCGGCACCATCGCGCCACCTCGCGTTCCTCGCCGGCCTGGCGTTCCCAGGGGCCGCCGCGGTGCTCCCGCGGGGCGTGCCGCCTGTTGCCGGGCGGGGTGTCCAGGTCCCAGGACACCCCGCCCGGCAGGTCGAAGGCCCACAGCTCCGCGGGCGCCGTCGCGCGCAGCGCCATCGTCGAGGCCGGTCCCCGGCCGTGCAGGTTCACCGCCAGCGCCGGCCGCTGGACAGCCACCGGGCCCAGCTTCGGCGTGTCCACGACACCGTCGACCGCCCCGGACAGCAGCGCCACCGGTTCCAGCCACTGTGGCGTGGCCAGCAGGATCCGCGCGTCCGGCCGGGCCCGGCGCAGGCCGCGCAGCGCGGGCAGGGCGGTCAGCAGGTCACTGAGGCCGAGGGCGCGCAGCGCGACGACCGTTCCGGCCGGGCTGCGGCGGGAGAGCCGGTAACGACCGCTGTCACGACTGGTCACAGGTAGGGATTCTCCAGTGAGGGGGATGGTGGGACGCACGACGCTCCGTCCCGATTGGTCCTGTCCCGA
>NZ_CAKKTL010000221.1:0-8547 GCF_920664355.1 Protofrankia sp. CiP1_Cm_nod2 | reverse complement strand
GGCCTACAAGGCAGGTGGTCGCGCGGTGCTCGAGCACCTCAGGGTTTATGGCTACCAGGGTGACGTCACTGTGGTTCATCCCAGTGCGACCGAAGTCGACGACCGGCGCGCCGTCCCCTCGCTGCGTGACATCGGCCATGTACCCGATGTGGTCGTGGTTGCGGTGCCGGCCCGGCACGTCCTGGGTGTCCTGCAGGAGTGCGCCGACATCGGGGTAACGCAGACTCTCGTGTTGACAGCCGGCTTCGCGGACATGGGACCCGACGGCCTGGCCCTGGAACAGTCCCTCCTCGACTTCGCGAGCGAGCACGGCATCGCCATGGTCGGGCCGAACAGCACCGGTCTGGTCACCGTACGCAGCGGGCTGGCGATGAGCATGACGTCGGTGCTGACGGAGGGAGAGCCGATCGCCCCTGGCGGCCTCGCGGTGATCGCGCAGAGCGGTGCGATCGGCAGCACCGTTGTCGAGCGGGCCCGTCTGGCAGGCGTCGGCATCTCGCACATCGTGAGTACGGGCAACCAGCGGGACATGGACATCCCCGACTTCGTGGCCTTCTTCGCCGAGCACCCCGATGTCGACACCGTGGCCCTCTACGTCGAGTCCATCCGCGATGGCGTGCTGTTCTCCCAGGCTGTCGAGAGGCTCCACGCCGCCGGCAAGCGTCTCGTGGCCTATCTCGGCGGCCGTACGGACGCCGGTGAGCAGGCTGCGGCAAGCCACACCGGCAAGATCGCGGGCAGGGGCGCTCTCGAGCTCGGGCTCCTGCGCGCTCTCGGTGTCACCGTCGTCGATGACCCGGACGACCTGTGGGTCCTTGGCGCAGTCCGCACCACGACGACCAGCACACCTTTCCCCAGGCGCTGGGGCATGGTCGCCTACTCCGGGGGAATGGCCGTGCTTGCCACCGAGCAGCTGGCGTCGGCGGGTGTCGTGTTCCCGGCGCTCTCCCAGCAGACGCTCGGGAAGGTCAAGGAGCGATCTCCGCAGTTCGTCGCGGCGCACAACCCCCTCGACGTGGGGCCCGGATCGATGCCGCACGACTTCCGCAGCTACTTGTCTGCCGTGGCCGCGGATCCTGCCGTCGAGGCATTATGCGTCCCACTCCCGATGGGTGCACGGGGTTGGAACCAGCAGAGCGTCGACGACGTGCTCACGGTGATGGACGAAAGCGGTAAGCCCTTCGTCGTGCTGTGGTACGGCGGCTATGCGCTGCGTCCATACATCGAGCAATTGCGTGCGCGAGGCGTCCTGGTCGCCGAGAAGCCGTCCGACCTTGGAAGGCTTGTCCGCGCGTTGCTGGGACCCGAGCGTACGACCACAGGGGAGGCAGCCGTTGTCGACCACTGTGGCGCCGGATCCCCATCGGCGAAAGGCGGAGCTGCCGCACTGCAACGGTTGGCCGCGCATGGCGTCGACGTCGCCGCCATGCGCGTGCTCGGCGACGATCCTGCGGCTGTGGCCAAGGCCGCGGCAGAGCTCGGCTACCCGGTCGTGCTGAAGATCGGCGACGAGGACGTGGCGCACCGCACCGAACTCGGGCTCGTCACCGTCGGGCTCAGGAGCGAAGACGCCGTGGTGTCGGCGCTCGGCGTGATGCGGGAGCGAGCCGGCAGAGCAGGGGTTCCAGGTACTCGGCAGTGGCTGCTGCAGGCCATGGCCACCGGCGGCGTCGAGCTCGTCCTCACCGTCCGAAACGCCGGTCGTCTCGGCGTCTTCGGGAGTATCGGCCTCGGTGGGGCAGCCGTGGAAGTCCTGCGGGACGTCGAGTCCGTCCCCCTGCCCTGTGACGAGGAGACCCTCCGCCGTGCGCTGAGCCGCCTGCGCACGGCGGATCTGTTCTTCGGCTTCAGGGGGTCAGACCCCGTGGACCTGGGATGGGTGCATCACACGCTGCACCGGATGGCCGACCTCCTCCACACCGCGCGGCTGCGGGAGATCGAGGTCAACCCTGCCCTCGTCGATGGGGGCGGTGGAGTCGTTGTGGACGCCCTCTTCGTGCCTGACATCTCTGGTTGACGTTGTTCAAATTCAGTCTAGAATTAGAAATCGATGCGATGAGCGCGCGCAACGTGCGGTCATGATTCCTCGGAGAGTCACATGAGCGATGACGCCAGGGCGCCTGTCTTCGACTGCGACCAGCACTACTACGAGCCGCTCGACGCCTTCACGAGGCATCGGCCCAGGGAATGGGCCGAGCGAACGGTGCAACTGGCCGAGATCGACGGGCGTAAACGACTGATCGTCGGCGGCAGGGTCGACAAGACGGTGACGAACCCGACGTTCGACCCCATCGTCAAGCCCGGTGTCATGGCCGACTATTTCCGGGGCAACAAGGCTGGCAAGCCGCTGTCGGAGTACCTCGCGCAGCGCGAGCCGCTCCCGGCCTACTACCGCGACCGGGACGCCCGAATCCGCAAGCTGGACGAGCAGGAGATCCAGTGTGTCTGGATGCTGCCGTCCCTCGGCATGGGAATCGAGGAGAGCCTGCAGGAGGACGTGCCAGCGGCGGCCGTCGCGTTCAAGGCATTCAACCGCTTCCTTCTCGACGACTGGGGCTACAACTACCAGGACCGCATCTTCACCGCGCCCTACCTGGCCTTCGGAGACGTCGACGCCGCAGTGGGAGAGGTCGAGCACGGTCTCGACAACGGAGCGCGCATCTTCGTCGTCCGGCCGCAGGCCGTGTACACCGAAGACGGGTGGATCAGTCCCGGTAACGAGCGGTTCGACCCCATCTTCGCCCGCCTCGCCGAAGCGGGTGCCACGCTCATCCCGCATGTCGGCGAGGTCGGGGGCGTCGGCCTCGACAAGTACGTTGATCACCACGGCAACATCATTGGTGGGGTGGCCCCGCCGCTTGAAGTTGCGGTCGGTCACGACCGGGCGATCGGTAACTACCTGGGTGCCCTCGTCTGTGACAAGTTGTTCGAGCGCTTCCCCAGCCTCCGTGTGGCGTCCGTGGAGAACGGTGCAGAGTTTCTCTCTCTCCTGCTGGCGGGGCTCAACCGTGCGGGTTTCCAACAGCCTGGATATTTCTCCTCGGATCCAGTCGAGCAGTTCAAGCAGCATGTCTGGGTCGCGCCCTTCTGGGAGGACAACCTGCTCGAGGTCGTCAGGCATCTCGGACCCGACCATGTGCTTTTCGGATCCGACTACCCGCATCCCGAGGGCCTTGCCGAGCCGAGGCAGTACGAAAAGATCACCGCAGAGCTGAACGACCCGGTTGCCGAACGCAAGATCCTGTGGAGCAACACCGCGATGCTGACAGGTTTGTCTGTCGGCATCGGCTGAGCGGCCCTGATCCGATCATGGAGCTGAAGGGCAAAGTCGTCGTCGTCACGGGCAGCGCGCGGGGGATGGGCGCGGCCATGTGCCGCCGCTTCGCCACAGAGGGGGCGACCATCGTGGTGTCCGATATCGACCAACTGGGGACCATGAGGGTGGCCGACGAGCTCGGCTGCCTCGGCCACCCCTGCGACGTGCGGATGGAGGACCAGGTCATCGACCTGGTCGACGCCGCGACCCGCGAGCACGGGCGTGTCGATGTCTTCGTGTCCAACGCAGGTGTGCTGTGGGGAGAGCCCTGGGACGGCACCACGCCGCTGCAGGAGCGTGGCAATCCCTGGGCGTCCAACGCCGCCTGGCAGGAGGTCTGGGACGTCAACGTGATGCAGCAGGTTTATGCCGCGCGCGCGGTGCTGCCCCAGATGCTCGCGCGAGGTGAGGGCTACCTTGTCCAGAATGCGTCCGCGGGTGGTCTGCTGACCGCACTCGGCAACGCGCCGTATACGGCCGTAAAGCATGCGGCGGTGGGTCTTACGGAATGGCTCGCCATCCACTACGGGGACGCCGGTATCAAGGTGTCCTGCATCGTGGCGGAGGGGGTGCGGACAGACATGCTGCGCGGCGCCCAGGGCGAGTGGTTCGCTGTCGCGGGTGCCGTGACGCCAGAGGACGCCGCACAGTCGATCGTCGACGGGGTGCGTAAGGAGGAATTCCTGATCCTCACCCACCCGGACGTTTCGAGGTATTTCCAGGGCAAGGCTGCCGACCACGACGCCTGGCTTGTGAAGATGCGGCGTCTGCACGCCAGGACTCCGCGCTGACATGCTGCTGACACGGAGGAGTGCCCATGGTCGTCGTACGTGACGAGCTGTATGTCGCAGGTAGGTGGCGGCGACCACATGGGCAGGATGAACTCCTGGTTCATGGAGCGGCGAATGGGGCCGTGATCGGGATCATCCCCGATGCGGATGCTGTCGACGTCGACGACGCCGTCGAGGCGGCGAAGCAGGCGTTCCCGGCCTGGTCCACGACGCCATTACGCGAACGCCTGGAGCTGATCAGACGCCTGGAGGAGGCGCTGACCGCCCGTATCGACGAACTGGCTAGAACCATCACCACCGAGGTTGGTACTCCGGTGCGGGTGTCCCGGCTCCTGCAGGCAGAGGCGCCATGCCGATCTCTCGCGCACTACAGAGCATTGCTTCCGGAGCTCTCGCTCGAGGAGAAGATCGGCTCGTCGGTCGTCATCCGTGAGCCGCTCGGCGTCGTCGCGTGCATCACCGCGTGGAATTACCCCCTGCAGCAGGTGCTCGGCAAGGTGGGAGCTGCGCTGGCGACGGGATGCACGACGGTCGTGAAGCCGTCGGAGGTGGCTCCGCTCAGCGCCTTCATCGTGGCGGAGGCCGTCGACGAGGCGGGCTTCCCCGCGGGCGTCTTCAACCTGGTCACCGGTACTGCGGAGTCGGTGGGGGAACCGCTGGTCGTCCATTCGGACGTCGACATGGTCCACGTCACGGGCAGTACCCGGGCCGGCCGTCGGATCGGAGCGCTCGCGGCAGGGACGATAAAGCGGCTGGCCTTGGAGCTCGGCGGCAAGTCCGCCAACGTGATCCTCGACGACGCCGACCTTGCTCAGGCCGTGAAGGTCGGCGTTGCGAACTGCTTCACCAACAGCGGGCAGACCTGCACCGCGTGGACGCGCATGCTTGTGCCGCACGGGCGGCTTGCCGAGGTGGAGGAGCTGGTGAAGGCGCGGGTGGCCGGCTACCGGTTGGGCGACCCTCTCGACCCGGCGACGAACATGGGGCCGCTGGTCTCTCAGAGGCAGCAGGAGTCGGTCCGCGGCTTCATCCGCGGCGCCCTCGACGAAGGCGCCCGACTGGTCGCCGGGGGGCCGGAGCAGCCCGAGGAGACGTCCGTAGGCTACTTCGTCAAGCCCACGGTCTTCTCTGACGTCATGCCAGGGATGACCATTGCCCAGGAAGAGGTTTTCGGTCCCGTCCTGGCGATCATGCCATTCGATGATGACGATGACGCCATCCGGATCGCCAACTCCACCATCTACGGGCTCGCGGGCGGTGTGTGGTCGCAGGACACCGCTCGTGCAGCGCGGGTGGCGCGCCGCATCCGTGCCGGACAGGTCGACATCAACGGCTCGTTCTTCAACGCCCAGGCCCCGTTCGGGGGTTTCAAACAGTCGGGTGTCGGTCGGGAGCTGGGGATACACGGGCTGCTCGAGTTCTACGAGCTCAAGTCACTCCAGTACGCGTGACCGCCGAGGAAGAGGAGCAGGACCACAGTGGACTTCACCGAGGCTGAGGACCTCCGGCTGATCCGCGATGCGATTCGCAGCATCTGCAGCAAGTTCGACGACGAGTACTGGGCCGGGCGTGACGCGAAGCACGAGTTCCCCTGGGACTTCTACACCGCCCTCGCCGAGGGCGGCTGGATCGGCATCGCCATCCCGGAGGAGTACGGCGGAGGTGGGCGGGGGCTGCTGGAGGCGTCGGTGATCCTCGAGGAGGTAGCTGCCTCCGGGGCCGCGATGAACGGCTGCAGCGCGATCCATCTGTCCATCTTCGGGATGCACCCGATCGCCCTGCACGGCAGTGAGGAGCTCAAGCGGAAGTACCTTCCGCGGGTGGCGAGCGGTGACCTGCACGTTGCCTTCGGCGTGACCGAGCCGGACGCCGGTACCGAGACGCTCGCCATCCGGACGTCGGCCAGGCTCGAGGGGGACCATTACCGCGTACGCGGGCAGAAGGTCTGGACCTCCAAGGCGCTCGAGTCGGAGAAGGTGCTGCTGCTGGTCCGCACGACCCCGGTCGAGCAGGTGCGCACCCGCACGGAGGGACTGACCCTGCTCATGGCCGACCTTCAGAACCCGGCCGTGACGATCCGGCCCATCCCGAAGGCGGGTCGCAACGCTGTCGCCTCCTGCGAGACGGTCTACGACGACCTGCTCGTCCACGTGTCTGACAGGGTCGGAGAAGAGGGAGCGGGCTTCCGGTATCTGCTCGACGGCCTCAACGCCGAGCGCATCCTGATCGCCAGTGAGGCGCTCGGCATCGGGCGTGCCGCGCTGCGCCGGGCGGTCGGCTATGCGCGCGATCGTGTCGTCTACGGACGACCCATCGGGCAGAACCAGGGCATCGCGTTCCCGCTCGCCGAAGCGCACTCGCGGCTGCAGGCCGCAGAGTTGGTCACCCGTCGGGCCGGTTGGCTGCTCGATCAGCGCCTGCCGGCAGGCGCGGAGGCCAACATGGCGAAGTTCCTCGCCACGGATGCCGGCTTCCAGGCCGCCGACGTTGCCATGCAGGTGCACGGCGGTTTCGGATACGCCGAGGAGTACCACGTGGCCCGCTACTGGCGCGAGGCCAGACTGATGAAGATCGCACCCCTTCCGCAGGAGCTCGTGCTCGCCTACATCTCGCAGCACGTCCTCGGCCTGCCCAAGAGCTACTGAAGCACGGGTGTGCACCCCTTGACCTGATTCGAAATCAACATAGATTCAACCGGGGGTCGCCTGCCATGCCGAGAGTGGCGTCCCGTCGGACACTGAGAGCCGAGGAGCAGACGTGACCACCATGACCGAAGCGCTGCCTGAGCAGCCCGCGCCGCTGACGGCAGAGCATGGCTCCGGCTACAAGGTTTTAGGCGACTGGCTGCGGGACGAAGCTGCGCGCGACCCCGACCGGGACTTCGTGCAGTGCGCGAGCCCCTGGATGACGCTCGGGGAACTCGACCGGCTCTCGGACACTGTGGCGGCTGCCCTTCAGGGCCTTGGCGTCGGTAAAGGTGACCGCGTGGCGATCAACCTTCCCAACCGCATCGAGTACATCGTTCTCATCTACGCGATCGCCAAGACCGGAGCGATCCAGGTCCCGCTGAACACCTACCTGCGTGGCGACTTCCTGCGGCACCAGCTCGCACAGACCACACCGCGCGTCTACATCGGCGATGCCGCCGCTCTGCAGATGCTCGAGCCCGTGCTGCCTGAGCTCGACGGCATCGAACACCTGGTGGTCGTCGGGGAAGCCCCTGAGACGACGTCGCTGCCCGACCTCACGCCGTTCGCGTCGCTTGAGGGCTCGCCTCGGCCCCTCGAACCGGTGGCCCTCTCGTCCGCGGATGTGTGTGCCGTCATCTACACGTCGGGGACCACGGGTCCGTCGAAGGGCTGCACGATTACGCACGGGTACTACTGCAACCTCGTCAACGTCTTTATCGATTTCGGCTGGTACGCCGAGGGCGATGTTGTCTTCGGTGCGAACCCCCTGTTCCACTTCAGCGGCCAGACCTGGCTCGTGGCCGCCGCCCTGGCCGTCAGGGGATCCGCCATCGTCGAGCCGTCCTTCAGCGCGTCCGGCTACATGTCCCGCATCCGCGAGACGGGTGCGACGACGGCGATGGGCATGGGCGCCATGGGAATGGCGATCATGACTACACCGCCGAGCCCGGAGGACAAGCAGCACAAGCTGCGCCACATCACCTTCATGCCGTCGACCCCTGCACTCGTCGAGCAGTTCGCGGAGCGCTTCGGTATCGAGCCCTTCGCTGAGGTCTTCGGGCAGTCCGAGTGCTGGCCAGCGCTGCTGGGCGACCCTCGTGGCATGCGCAAGCCTGGCAGCATGGGCAAGCTGACGCCCGGCCTGCAGGTCAAGATCGTCGATGAGGGTGACGTCGAGGTGCCCCCGGGAGAGCCCGGTGAGATCGTGGTCCGCGCGGAGGAGCCTTATCGTCTGTTCTCCGGTTACTGGCGCAATGACGCGGCCACCGTCGAGACTTTCCGTAACCTCTGGCACCACACCGGAGACAGCGGCCGCGTCGACGAGGACGGGTACTTCTGGTTCGTCGACCGCAAGAAGGATTCGCTGCGGCGCCGCGGGGAGAACGTGTCCTCGCTCGAGCTCGAAGCAGCGTTGATGAAGCACCCTGCCTTCTCGGCGGTCGCAGTCCACGCGGTGCCGTCAGAGCTGTCCGAGGACGACATCAAGGTGTGCATCGTTCTCAAGCCGGATGAGTCGGTCGAGCCCGAGGAGCTCTTCGACTTCTTCAGGACCACACTGCCGTACTACGCGGTCCCCCGTTACGTGGAGTTCCTCGACGCTCTGCCGGCAAACGTCAACGGCCGCGTGCAGAAGTTCAAGCTTCGCGAGCGCGGCATCACGGCGGAGACGATCGACTTCGAGGCGCTGGGTCTGGTCATCGCGAGGAGCGAACGTCGGGCTACGTGAGTGTCCATCCTGACTCCGCCGGCC
>NZ_CAKKTL010000220.1:2045-9272 GCF_920664355.1 Protofrankia sp. CiP1_Cm_nod2 | reverse complement strand
GCATCGCAGTCCTGCTGGGCTGGAAAAGTCGGCAGTGTCGCCGACACGGCTCCGACCGCTACTGAGTCACAACCAGCGAATGCCCAGGAACAACCGACGAGCTCGGCCGGCGGGGGCGGGAACAACGCCGGCGACGGGAACAACGCCGGCGCCGCTCCCCAGGATGCCGGCAGCCTTCCAGTCCCTCCCTCCACCACGGACCACCACTGGCCTTCCTACCAGTCGTCCTGGTATCAGGACACCCGCCCGGCCGACGACTAGACGGCGGACGTTGGGGCGTTCCTCCAGACGACCCTGCCAGCCGAGCAGGCAAACAGCTGCCCGTTCCTGAAGGGAAATCTTCGGAAATCCCGAACCGCCCGTACTGGTGCCGTCGCGGGCCCGCCCCGATGGACGAGATAACGGTTATACAATAATCAGTGTCGCTTGGATGGGCGTAACCGAAATCAAGCTCCAGGTTCCTGGCCTACGAAGATGAAAGCAAACAAAATCGAACATCGGCCTAACTCGGTGGCATTGGTGCAGGAGTCCCCGGCTTTCAGCCGGACCGGAGCCAAAGGAAATCCGGCCGGGCGCCGTACGGCGCCCGGCCGGAGGAGCGATCGGTAGCATCGAACATGACGTGCGGGAGAGCGTCAGGGGCGGGGCGGTGCCGTCCCGCACGGCTAAATGTCCGATAATGACAGTATGATTATGCTCAGCAATGGTTTGGATGCTGGGACGCCGTTCCCCCACGTTGTGGCTGGTTTCCGCCGCCGGGAACCTGCCGCCTCCACGGCTGGCATCGGCGGAGATCTGTTGCGTTATGGGAAAGCAAGACATAACGGACTCCGTCTGAATGTTGATCAGATCGCCAGGGTGGGCTCGATGAAGGCAGTCGACACCCGTAGGCGCGGTTCGGTGTCGACGGCGAGTTCGTAGTGGCCACGGCGGATGTTCCGCACGAACGCATGCCCGGGGTTGACGGTCTGGGCGGAACGGACACGTTGTAGTCCGCACATCGGCCGCAGCCTGACCTTCGGCTGGCCGTGATCGGACTCGATCCGGTTGTTTGCCCGCCGGGCGTCGATGTGACAGGAGGCTGGGCAGCAGCTCGTCGAGGACCCTTGGGTAGGTGGCGGCCTGCTCGGCGCTCACCTCGACCGGGCGCCGGCCGTGCGACAGCGCGACGGTGAAGAAGCGGTGGGCCACGGCCAGATCGCGGTGGTCGGCGGCGAGGACGTCGATGACCTGGCCGTCCTGGTCGACCAGCGGCGTCCTTCGCCGCCCTGCGCGGTGCCCGTCCGATCGGGGCCTTCTCCGGCAGGATCCACCGGCATCGTCTCAACCGGGGTGGGGACGGCCAGGCCAACACCGCCCTGCACCGGATCGTTCTCACCCGGCTGCGCTGTGATCCTCGGAGCCGGACCTACCAGCAGCGACGGATCGCGGAAGGCGCGACCCGACGGGAGATCGTCCGCTGTTGGAAGCGGTACGTCGCCCGGGAGATCTATCACGCGCTCCCGCGGACCACCGGCCGGACGGCTGGACTGGTCGGTCCAGCGGCTTGACGAACATAGGGGCGTCAGACCCGCACGGACAGTGTCGCCCATCGACGCCGCAGGAAGTATCCGGTCATGCCGCTCCCCGGGCACTCGACCCGGTGCCTGTCGACGGCCGCGTCAACGTCGGCTCCAGCCTGTCGCCACTCGCACTGATCGAGTTACGCCGCCGTTGCCCCGTTGCCCCGTTGCCCCTGGCTCCGCGTCGGGCCATGGAATCTGGTAAGGTCGATGCGTTGCAGTTGGAGTTTCCTCGAACGTTTCGAACGCCCGTGGAGTCTGACAGCGGGCGTTTTTCGTTTTCCAGTCCTATCCGACATGGGGACGATCACACCACGGCAACCCGGGACTCGCAGCAGGCGGCCCGGTACGGCCCCCACGAAGGAAAAGAACACATGGCTCAGGGCACTGTGAAGTGGTTCAACGGCGAGAAGGGCTTCGGGTTCATCGCCCAGGACGGCGGCGGTCCCGACGTCTTCGTTCACTACTCGGCCATCGACAGCGCCGGCTTCCGCAACCTGGAGGAGAACCAGCGCGTGGAGTTCGACATCACGCAGGGCCAGAAGGGTCCGCAGGCCGAGCACGTCCGCCCGGTCTGATCTGCGGTCGCGGACGATCATTCTTGTCGGTCGCGTCGAACACGGTGACGAACGGCCGCATCGAGGCCCATGGGCGGCTTGCAAGATCTAGCGGGTCGGAGTCGCGTGTGGGTGGATAGCCCGCGGTCCGTTCGGCCTTGCCGAGGACGACCGTCGCTAGGACCGTGACCGACCAGCACTGCACGTCCCTCCCGGGCTTTGTACCGTGCCGAAGCTGACGTCGGGGCGGTCATCGGCGGTTTCAGTCGGGTCGTGGCCGTGCGATGGTCAGCGGTCGTGCTGTTTCGGTCGACGTATCTGATCACGGTGAGGCTGTCTGGCTCGCTGAGTCTGGCGCTGCGCAGATCCGCGGTGAAGGATGTCGAGATCCTGATGCCAAGGCACGAGGTCCCGGTCCTGCGCCGTCAGGTTGCCCACCGCGCCTCTCATGGCCGGACCGTGGGATCTTGTCCGCGTTGACGCGGCTGCTACCCGACGAACTACGTCGCCATCGCATTGTCGCTCCTGCCACGCTGTCAGCGTGGCATCACCGTCTGGTCACACGCCGGTGGACGTACCCGAACCGGCACGGACGCCCAACAATCGATGACGAGCTGCGCGAGCTGGTCGTCCGGCTGACCCGGGAGAACCCTCACGGGGGCACCGCCGCGTTCAAGGAGAACTCACCCGGCTCGGACGGCGCTGTTGCATTCGCCGATCACAGGCGATCTTCACTGCGGATCTTCCTGTCGGACGCGCTCATGTGCCCCGGTCAGTGGGCTACCAGCCGCCCGGAGCCGTGTTGGTGAGCCTCGACGCCGGAGGACTTGCGGCCAAGATCTGCCGGTGTACGCGAATGCAACAGTGCCCTCCGAAGCCCGGGCGGAGCCGCGGGCCTCCGGTCAGTGGTCGCCGGACCAGGGGCCGACTCCCCCGACGCGGTCAACGGAGATCGAGAGCACGTAGCCCTCGGGCGGGTTCGGCGTCGGGGGGTAGCTGGCGTCCGGGCCGAGGTAGACCTTGGCGAGGCGGTTCAGGAGGGCGGGCGCGCCGCCCTCGTTGACCGTGGCACGCCCGTGGACGATGAGGTACTCGGCCAGGCCGGCCGCGTTTGTCACGCCGCCTTCGATGGTCAGTACGACCCGCGGGTCCCGCCGGATGTTACGGATCTTCTGGTACTCCGCCAGATGGGCGGTCACGATGGCGTCCCCGTCCAGCCCCACCACACCACGCTCGCCTGCGGGCTGCCGTCCGGGTTGAGGGTGACCAGGTGACCCAGATGCCCACCGGTGATCACAGATCGCGCCTCGTCGGTCAGTGCGGCCACGCAGACCCCCTCGGTGTCAGGTAGGAGGCGGCGCCCGGAGCAGCGGGAACCACCGTCCGCACCAGCCTAGTGTGGGCAGCGGGACTGTAAATACTAAGCGTGGTGGCTGTCCGGCGTGTTGACTGTCCGAGTGGTGCGTCGTCCACACCGAGTTTTGACTGTTTGCAGCAGGGCTGGTGCGTGTACCGGGCGGCAGGTCGGTCCTGGTCAGCACGCGGGGTACCCGACCCGGAGGAGCTTTCGCGCGAGCAGCGCGTCGTGCTTGCCCGCCAGCTCCTGGCGGGCAATGCCGAGCTGGCTGAGCGGTGCCGCCGGACGGAGGAGAAAGCCGCCGAGACCGTACTGCGCGGAGCGCGTTTCGGACGTCCGCGTCAGTTGGCGTCGGGCTGCGCGCGGGGGGTGGGCCGTGACAGCTGGAGTTCGGATCGTGGGGCGCTGCCGCTGCTGCGCCGGTCTCCCTTGTCGTGCTCTGGCTGCCCGACGCCGCCTCGTAGCGACTCGAAAATAGCCATGCCCTGGCCGACAAGGGCACTGGCGATCTCGCCGATGCCGTCCGCGCCGTTCAGCACGGTGACGTTCGCTCCCGCCAGACCAGACGCTGCCTGCTTGACGATCTCGGGCAGTTGATCGATTAGCATCCGGTCGAGTGCGACACGGTTATGTGACGCCGCAGCTTCGGCCTGGATCTTCATCTTCTCGGCCTCGGCCAGGGCCAGGATGCGCACCCGCTCGGCCTCTGCTTCAGCCGGCTTGACGACTTCGGCGACGAGCTGCTGTTGGCGCAGCTCCGCCTCGCGCTGGGCCAGCTCGGTCTGGGCGGCGATGACGCCACGCTGGGCCTGCGCCTTGGCCAGCGGTCCTGCCTGAGCGGCTTCGGCCTGCGCCTTGTCGATCTCGGCTCGGTACTGGGCCTGCACGACGGAGGTCTGTCGCGCGTACTCGGCCTGCTTGCGCTGCGACTCCTGCTCGGCCTCGGCGGCTGCCTGGTTGGCCTGCGCCTGCGCGATCTGGGCCTGTCGTTGGATGGCAGCGTTGTGTGGCGCCGCGATAGCCGCGATGTAGCCGAGCCCGCCGTCGTCGATGGACTGGATCTGCAGCGCGTCGACTGTCAGCCCGATCCTGGCCATCTCCTCCTTGGAGCCGTCCAGTACCTCGGTAGCGAGCTTCTGCCGCTCCTGGATTATCTGCTCGACCGTCATCGAGCCGATGATCGACCGCAGATGGCCGGCGAAGATCCGTCCGGCCAGCACCGACATTTGGTCCTGGTCTGACAGGAAGCGCTGGCCGGCGTTGACGATGCTTTCGCTGTCGTTGCCGACCTTGAATGCGATGACGGCGCGGACGTTGAGGGCGATGCCCTGGTGGGTCACGCAGGTCTCGGCAACCTCCGCCTCGCACATGGACAGCTTCAGGAAACGAACCTTACGAAAGAACGGTATGACGAAGCCGCCGTGCCCGGTGACCACACGGAACGGTGCCTCGCCGCGGTTCTTGCCTCCCGAGATCAGCATTGCTTCGTCAGGCGCAGGCACTCTGTAGCCCAGCATCGTTGCTCCCTCAGACCAAGTCAGCTACCGCTGTCGACCGTGATGGTGAAGTCTGTCCACGGCACCACGTCGACGGTACGCGGCCCCCGGCTACCGACCACGAGGACGGAAGCGCCCTTGGGCAGCGGGTCGTCGGACCAGGCGAGGTAGGTCTCGACACCGCCACGCACCTTCAGTTTCACCTCGCCAGCGCCGCCAGGGCCCCGAGTGGCGACGATGAGGGGGCCGACGCGACCGATGACCGACGAGTCACCCACGGCATTCCTCCTCCCGCCCATGCTTCCGAGTAGCCATCGTCGACCGCTGAACACCACTGTGGCAGGCGGGATGTCCTGTGCGGAGGGTACTGGTGCCGAAGACTGTGTCATGGGTCTTGACCTACAGCATCATCCTGCGGCCAGCTGTCCATGGCCGTCTATCTTGACGGTCCCCGCTCGGGCATGGTCGGGGCTTGTGGCCCTGCGTCTGCCATACCTGATCCTGCCGCATCCTGCTGGGCGTCTCCGGCTGGCGCTGGTACTGCTGACACGTTCGGCCGCCGCGAAGGAGGCCGGGATCCTCGTGTTACGCCACCAGGTCGCGCCTTCCACTTTTCGGCCCCGCAGCGGGGGACACGGTCGCCTACCCGGCTGTCGTCCCGTCAGGGCTGTCGGTGCCCGGGCCGGGGCGGTCATGGGGCCGGTTGAGCGCCTCGTCGCCGGAGCGCAGCTTGTCGATGTCGCGCCTCCTCACGCACCGCCATCTTGGCGGCACATACTCACCGCGAATCTCCGGGCTGTGCGCCACCTGACATCCGGTTAGTAACTGTTCAAGAGGTTGCTGAGGGCCCGCTGTGTACGGGTGTGGCGACGATCGGGTTGCCGCGGTCCAGTCTCATCAGCAGTTCATGAGGACCTTCCGGCAGCACGAAAAGATGATCGTTCCGCCTTGGGTTCAGGCGCCGGCGGCGGTGACGATGCCGTCGGTGGCGAAACCCGCGATCAGACCGAGCAGGATTCCGTAGGCGAGCAGATCCATACGTCGGGTTCTCGCCGCTACGGTGATCAGTTGGATGACGACGTAGAGGATCGACCCTGCCGCCAGCGTCAGGAAGGCCACGCTGAGGGCTTCGTTGGTGAAGCTGTGTCCGACAGCGGTACCGATGAATGTGGGGCCGCCGCCGATAAGACCCATGGTCAGCAGAAATCCCCAGCCGGGGCGGACGGGGGTACCAGCGGTGTCGCCGGCCAGCGGTGCGACGATTCCGAAGCCTTCGGTGGCGTTGTGCAGCCCGAAGCCGATGACCAGCAGGGTGGCCAGCGTGACTTCACCGGAGGCGGCGGACTGGCCGATGGCCAGGCCTTCAGCGAAGTTGTGCAGCCCGATCCCCGCCGCGATCAGCAGGCTGAGGCGTTTCGCCGGGGACCATGCTGCCAGGCCGACCTGTCGAGTTGTCAGTTCCCCCGCGGCCATCGTGCCCGGTCCGAACCGGCGTTCTCCGCCGGCGGCATGGCCCATCCACCGCTCATAGACCACCAGCGACAGCAGACCCACCGCGATCCCGCCGTTGAACAGTAGCCCGTAACCGACCGCCCGGCCGATGCCGTGGTGGTCGGTGTGTATCTCGGTCAGCGCCCCGTCGATGGGCTCCCAGGCCGCAGACAGCACATCCCACACCAGGAACAGCAACACGCCGACCGCCGCCGCGTTCAGGAGCGCACGCAGTGTGGGTGCGGACCGCCTGAGTCGCCCTACCGGCAGGCCGAGCAGAATCGTCGCTCCGGCGATGGCGCCGAGTAGCAGCGTGCGGCCCAGACCCATGTGTCCTCCTCCGACAGATCAGTTAGGTTAGGCTGTCCTAAATTGTGTGTAGAGGCAAGTTTTTCCTGATGGGACTGCTGACCGGACGGTTCAGCGGTGGGAGCGACTCACCTCCGAGGCACCTACTGCTGGGAGCGCTGTTGCGTTCACCGATTACCGACGATCTTGATTGCAGGCCTTCCCGCCGAAGGAAAAGTCTCCCGATACGCACCTACGGGTGGCGGCTGCCGCGGGCATCCCCGCCGAACCCTGGCCGCACCGCCTGGCACGACTGGCAGTTCGAGCTGTCCCCACCCAGCAGGCGCCTCCTTCGCCCAGCAAATGCGTGGCCAACGGGTGGAGCCACTCGCCCCTGTCGAACACGCCCCGCTCCCGGTTCACTGGGAGGAGTCGAAACAGGTGAGAGAACTCGTCTCACGGTGTCCGCGAGGGCC
>NZ_CAKKTL010000220.1:0-1466 GCF_920664355.1 Protofrankia sp. CiP1_Cm_nod2 | reverse complement strand
CGGCCGCCGTCGTGGCCGGCGCCGGGGCCGAGATCGATGATCCAGTCGGCGTGCGCCATGACCGCCTGGTGGTGCTCGACGACGATGACCGACCTGCCGGCGTCGACGAGCCGGTCGAGCAGGCCGAGCAGCCGCTCGACGTCGGCGAGGTGCAGGCCGGCGGTCGGCTCGTCGAGGACGTAGACGCCGCCGTTGGCGGCCATGTGGGTGGCCAGCCTGAGCCGCTGCCGCTCGCCGCCGGACAGGCTGGTGAGCGGCTGGCCGAGGCCGAGGTAGCCGAGCCCGACGTCGGCGAGCCGGTCGAGGATGGCGTGCGCGGCCGGCGTGCGCGCCTCGCCGGCGCCGAAGAACTCCGCGGCCTCGGTCACCGACATCGCGAGCACCTCGCTGATGTCGCGGCCGCCGAGGTGGTGCTCCAGCACCGATGCCTGGAACCGCTTTCCCTCGCACTCCTCGCAGGTGGTGGCGACGCCGGCCATCATCGCCAGGTCGGTGTAGCTGACGCCGGCACCGTTGCAGGTGGGGCAGGCGCCCTCGGAGTTGGCGCTGAACAGCGCCGGCTTCACGCCGTTGGCCTTCGCGAACGCCTTGCGGATCGGGTCGAGCAGGCCGGTGTACGTCGCCGGGTTGCTCCGTCGCGAGCCGCGGATCGCGCCCTGGCCGATCGACACCACACCCGCGCCGGCTGGCCCCGAGAGATAGGGCAGCGACCCGTGCACGAGCGAGCTCTTGCCGGAGCCGGCGACACCGGTGACGACGACAAGCACCCCGAGGGGGATGTCGACGTCGACGTCACGCAGGTTGTGCGTTGCCGCGCCGCGGACCGGAAGCCGGCCGGTGGGCGTCCGCACCGTCTCCTTGAGGGCGGCCCGGTCGTCGAGATGGCGGCCGGTGAGGGTGCCGCTGGCCCGCAGCCCCTCGACGGTGCCCTCGAAGCAGACGGCGCCGCCCGCCGCACCGGCGCCGGGGCCGAGGTCGACGACGTGGTCGGCGATCGCTATCGTCTCCGGCTTGTGCTCCACGACGAGCACCGTGTTGCCCTTGTCCCGCAGCCGCAGCAGCAGGTCGTTCATCCGCTGGATGTCATGGGGGTGCAGGCCGGTGGTGGGCTCGTCGAAGACGTAGGTGACGTCGGTGAGCGAGGAACCGAGGTGGCGGATCATCTTGACGCGCTGCGCCTCGCCACCGGACAGCGTGCCCGACGGCCGGTCGAGCGAGAGGTAGCCCAGCCCGATCTCCGCGAACGAGTCGAGGGTCTGTCGCAGCGCCGCGAGCAGCGGTGCCACCGACGGCTCGTCGAGGCCGCGGAGCCAGGCGGCCAGGTCGCTGATCTGCATCGCGCAGGCGTCGGCGATGTTGATCCCGCCGATCCGCGAGGAGCGGGCGGCCTCGCCCAGCCGGGTGCCGTCGCACTCGGGGCAGGTGGTGAAGGTGACCGCCCGGTCCACGAACGCCCGGATGTGCGG
>NZ_CAKKTL010000219.1:0-8717 GCF_920664355.1 Protofrankia sp. CiP1_Cm_nod2 | reverse complement strand
GGGTACGCCCGCCGGCGGTGTGCTCGGTCGAGGGCGCCGGCGTCCGGCTGCGGCGGGCGTCCCTGCCGGCGGCCCTGGCGGCACAGCGCGCCGGGATACCCGTGCTGGACGCGGCAGCCGTCGCCGCGGCCGCCGACGGCGACCTGGCGGCTGCCGTCACGGTCCGTTCGGCGGGTCCGTTCCGGCCGCGGACCAGGGTCGTCCCGCCGCCGTCGGGCACCCCCCGGCAGCGTCTGATGGAGCTGACCGGTGTGCTGGCCGCGCACGAACCGCCCACCATCGTCGGCCCCGTGGACGCCGCCGACGCGGCCGACGCACTGCTGGCCTTCCTGGAACGCAACGGCTACCTCGCCGAGCGGCCCCCCGCCGGGCCGTAGCCGCGCTACCGTCGGCGGTGGCTGCCCGGCATCCGGCATCCGGCATCCGGCATCCGCCGTACCAGGGCTGCCCCTACCGAGGCTGCCGTACCGAGCGCCGTCGTCCCGTGGAGGGTGGACCTTGAAGGCCGTCAACCGGCAGATCCGTCTCGCGGCCCGTCCGGTGGGCCTGCCCGCCCCCGGAGACTGGGAGCAGGTCGAGACAGCGGTCCCCGCCCCCGGCGAGGGTGAGTTCCTCGTCGAGATCAGCTATCTCTCCCTCGACCCGGCCATGCGGGGCTGGATGAACCAGGCGCGCTCCTATGTCCCGCCGGTGCCGCTGGGGGAGGTCATGCGCGCCTATGCGGCCGGCCGCGTCGTCGCCTCCAACCATCCCGGGTTCGCCGTGGGCGACCATGTCACCGGGCCGTTCGGGGTCCAGGAGTACGCGCTCTGCGACGGCCGGGGCGTTGCCACGGTCGACCCCGGCCGGGCGCCGCTGCCGACCTACCTCGGCGCGCTCGGGATGCCGGGCCTGACCGCCTACTTCGGGCTGCTCGACGTCGGGCGTCCCCGGCCGGGCGACACCGTGGTGGTCTCGGGGGCCGCCGGCGCCGTCGGCAGCGTGGTGGGCCAGATCGCCAGACGGCTGGGATGCCGTGTCATCGGTATCGCCGGTGGCGCGCGCAAGTGCGGCTGGCTGGTCGACGAGCTCGGTTTCGACGCGGCCATCGACTACAAGGAGCAGGATGTCGAGAACGCGCTGCGCACGCACGCGCCGGACGGCGTCGACATCTACTTCGACAACGTCGGCGGCGACATCCTCGACGCCGTCCTCACCCACCTCGCCCGCGGCGCGCGGGTGGTCATCTGCGGCGCCATCTCGCAGTACAACGCGACCACACAGGTCAGCGGGCCGCGCAACTACCGGTGGCTGCTGATCCAGCGCGCGTCCATGACGGGGATGCTCGTCTCCGACTACGCCGACCGCTATCCGGCGGCAACGGCGGAGCTGGCCACCTGGCTGGCGGACGGTTCGCTGCGGGCGCGTGAGGACATCCTCCCCGGCGGGATCGGACGTTTCCCGGAGGCGCTGCTCCTGCTCTTCTCCGGCGGCAACACCGGCAAACTCGTCCTCGAGATCGCCGGCTCCTGACACTCCTGGCCCCGCGCTCCGGGTCTGTGCCGCGTTCACCGACACCCGACACCCGACACCCGTCGGCCGTAGGTGAAAACCGCTGCCATGACGACGAAATCCACCTACAAGCGTGCAGGCCGTAGGTAGAAAGCGTTGTGATAACAGCGGTTGTGACCTACGGCTGCGAGGGACGGGCAGGCATGGGGGCACATCCGCTGTAGCACCGGATCCTGACGGCCGCCGGCGGTACGGCCGGTACCCGGCACCGGCCGGCCCATCGGAAAATCGGAAATCACGATCGGCCGATACGGAACACTTTTCCGCCGGTTTCTTCCAGTGTTCTTGGCGGATGGTTTATGGTCTGTTCACTACCCGGACGACAGGTTCCGATGGAATTCGGGAAGGTTTCGATGCGGACGCGGGGAAACCCCGTGCCCCGGAATTTCTGGCGACCGGGGCGTGGCGCACGGGCCGTCATCTTCCGGGAGGAGCCGAACGTGGATCCCAGCGCTGGGCCGACTATCACGCGTGACGTCACCGGGGCCACCCCCACCGGCGGGAAGCCCGTGGTCGGAGTACCTGTGGCCAGGGAGCCCGCGGCCGGGGATTCCGCCGTTGGGCAGGCGGTGCTCGACGCCTTCGCCCCCGAGTGGCGGCATGACCCGTACCCGAGCTACGAGATACTGCGCGCGGCCGGCCCGTTCCCACCGGGACCGCTCGGCCTGCGCCTGGTCCCGCGGTACGCCGACTGCAACGCCGTCCTGCAGAACCCGGTGTGGAGCCATGCGGAGGAGCCCGAGCTGCTGCATCCGGGCAGTGACATCCTGGACCTGCCCGCGTCGTTCCTGTGGATGGAGCCGCCGGACCACACCCGGCTGCGTGGGCTGGTCAGCAAGGCGTTCACGCTCCGCACGATCGAGCGCCTGCGACCCCGCGTGGAGCAGGTCGTCGACGAGCTGATCGACCAGGCGGTGGCCGCCGGTGAGGTCGACCTGATCGAGGCGCTGGCCTACCCCCTGCCACTGACCATGATCTGCGAGCTGCTCGGGGTTCCCACCGAAGACCACCCGGCCGTCCGGCGGATGTCCGCGGGGATCGCCCGTGGCCTGGATCCGGACGTGCTGCTCACGCCGGAGGAGGTCGCCGCCCGCACCGACGCGGCCCGGGAGTTCATCGAGTTCTTCGGCGCTCTGATCGCGCGGCGCCGGGCCCAGCCACAGGACGATCTGATCAGCGCTCTCGCCGCGGTCGAGGCGGCCGGTGACCGGCTCACCGCCCACGAGATGCTCGCCACGTTGGTGGTGCTGGTCGTGGCCGGTCACGAGACGACGGTGAACCTGGTGGGCAACGGGGTGCTCGCCCTGCTGCGCAACCCGGACCAGTTCGCGTTGCTGCGCGGCACCCCCGACCTCGCCGCACCCGCGGTGGACGAACTGTTGCGCTACGACGCCCCGTCACAGCTGACCACCCGGGTCGCGACACGGGAGATCGAACTGTCCGGGCACACCTTCGCGCCCGGTGACAGTGTCATGGTGATGTTCGGGTCGGCGAACAGGGACACGGATGCCTTCGACGAACCGGATCGGCTGGACCTGACCCGTTACACGGGCCGCAACAGCGTGAACCGGCACATGTCGTTCGGCATCGGCCTGCACTACTGCATCGGCGCGCCACTCGTCCGGCTGGAAATGGAGGTCGCGCTGCGGGCGCTGGCGGGTCGGGCAGCGACGATCGAACTGCTCGCCGATCCTCCCGTCTACCGGCCCAATCTCGTGGTGCGCGGCATGACCGAGCTGCCCGTGCGCCTCACCGGCTGACCCTGGTGCGGCTCTGGCCCGTCACAGCGCAGGCTGTCTGCCGGGCAGGGTGTGCCGCTTGTGGAGCTGCGTCCGCAGCTGTTCCGCCCCGGCTGTGTCGCCGAGCTCCCACAGGTCGGCTGCGAGGTTGCTCATCGAGCGCAGGGTGGCCGGGTGGTCGTCGCCGAACAGCTGGCGGTGGCGGCGCAGGGTGTCCTCGTCCAGGTCCCGTGCCGCGGCCACGTCGCCCAGCAGGCGCAGATCCTCGGCGAGGTTGTTCGCCGAGGCCAGGGTGTCGGGGTGGCTGTCGCCGGACAGCTGGCGGTGGCGGCGCAGGGTGTCCTCGTCCAGGTCCCGTGCCGCGGCTGCCTCGCCCAGTACGCGCAGATCCTCGGCGAGGTTGTTCGCCGAGGCCAGGGTGTCGGGGTGGCTGTCGCCGAACAGCTGGCGGCGGCGGCGCAGGGTGTCCTCGTCCAGGTCCCGTGCCGCGGCCACCTCGCCCAGCAGGCGTAGCTCGATGGCGAGGTTGCTTGCCGAGCGCAGCGTGTCGGGGTGGTCACGGCCGGACAGCTGGCGGCGGCGCAGGGTGTCCTCGTCCAGGTTGCGTGCCGCGGCCACGTCGCCCAGCAGGCGTAGATCGATGGCGAGGTTGTTCGCCGAGGCCAGGGTGTCGGGGTGGTTGTCGCCGGACAGCTGGCGGCGGCGGCGCAGGGTGTCCTCGTCCAGGCTTCGTGCCGCGGCCACGTCGCCCAGTACGCGCAGATCCTCGGCGAGGTTGTTCGCCGCGGACAGGGTGTCGGGATGGTCGAGGCCGAGATGGCGGGCCCAGCTCCGGTGGACTTGCTGATGGTGGCTGTGGGCCGCGTGCGGGTCCCCCCGCACCCGCAGGTACCAGCCGGTCTCCAGCAGCAGTCTGCGTGCCTCCGGACCGATGTCCTCAGCCGGATCCTCCGGATACAGGGCGGGTGCGGTCAGCGCATGCGGCGCCAGCACGGCCCACACGGGCCAGCTGTCGGGATCCTCGGTGCCGGGAGGGGCTGCGGCGACCAGCAGGCGGCGGGCTGCTGCCGCGTACCGCCGCCGGTCCCGCGTCAGGCGGGTGCGGGTGACCTCCTGGACCAGGCGGTGTACGCGGATGGCGTCACCGTCACGGGTGACCAGGGAGTAGCCCAGCAGCGCGGTCACTGCCTGTGGCACCTGTCGGCCGGCGAGACCGGACTGCCGCTGCCACCTGCGGCCGACCGGCTGGGTGAGCAGCGTCAGCGGGATCGGCTCCGGGCCGAGGAACGCCGCGAGCCCGAGGAGCCTCACCGCCGCCGGGCTCTCGGTGGCCAGCCGCTGAAGCGACAGCGACCAGGCTGCGTCGACACTGCCGCCATAGACCAGATCCTGCCCTTCCGCCAACAGCCGGTGCCGCCGGGCGCGAAACGTGGCCAGATAACCGGCCGGGGTTTCCCCGCTCTTCTCCAGGTAGGCGGCGGCCTGCCCTACCGCCAGCGGCAGATCCCCCAGCAGGTTGGCCAGCTCGTGGGCGGTGGGCCCGTCGATGTCGGGTACCAGCTGACGGAGCAGGGCGGTCGTCTCGGAACGGCTGAGCACGTCGACCGGAATCCGGGTCGCCAGCGGCGTCCATACCGGGCTGCGTGAGGTGACCAGCACATGCCCGCCCCGGGCGGTGTCCGGCAGCCACTCGCGCACCTCTTCGGCGGACTGGGCGTTATCGAAGATCAGCAGCCAGTCGCCGGTGACGCTCAACCGGTCCAGCACCGCAGCCGCGTCCTCGGCGGCCCGCCCGCTCACCGGCAGCTCAAGCCGCGGCGCCAGCGCGGCCAGCTGCCCGCTCACCAGAACGGGCTGTTCCGCGTCGATCCACCACGCCCACCGGTAGACGTCCGCGTACCGGTGGGCGTACTCGACTGCCAGCTGGGTCTTCCCGACTCCGCCCAGGCCGTACAGCGCCGCCGCGCCCGCCGCCCGGGAGCCCACGGGGCCGGTGACCGCGACCCGGCCGGTGCCGGCCAGCTGCTCGGCTATCTGCTCGAGCAGAGCGTCGCGGCCGGTGAAGAACCGCAGCCGGACGGGAATGTTCCAGACGACCGGCAGCCGGCCGGGAAATCCTGGCTCGGGCCGGCCCGGGAAGGCGGGCGTGGCTGTCGGTTTTCCCCGCTCGTCGCGGACAGCGGCCAGCAGCCGTTGGGTGGCGAGCGTGGCATCCGTCGCGAACAGGTCCACGACGACCCGCTGGGCCAACAGGCCCGGCGGTTTGCAGTCCTCCACCCGTAGCATCAGCAGTCTGCGTTGCCGGCCGCTCGGGTCCGCGTCCAATGCGGCCTGCCATTCAGGGGCAACGTGCTCCGAGGCCAGATAGGCGGCGGAGAGCACCGAAATCGTGCGGGCTGAAAGCTGGGTGGCCCGATGCTTCTCGGCGATGAGGTTGGATCCGGGGACAAAATCCCACGGCTGCACCAGCACGCGGTACCCGACGGCCTCGAGCTGCCAGGCGATCCACTCTGCCCATTCGCGGTCCGCGGAGACGTGGGAGACGAAGAAATCCACCGCGCCCGCGCCGTCCTCCCCGGCCGGAGAGGGTGTGTCCTGCCGCATCGCCCAACCCCCAGTCTGTCGGACGCGGAACGTGGGTATGCATACACCGTGGGTCGTCGTGCGGGCGAGATGTATCGGGTATCCGACGATATCCGCGGCCACGGCCCGCGGGGAGCGCACCGGCCGGACGGCGACAGCCGACCGGCTGGCTGTCAGTAGTACTATTTGTCCCTTTTGTGGGCATTTATAATCCAGGAATCCGGGTTGACGGAGCGGGATTGTCGTCGACTGGACGGCGCGCGGATATAGCTTGGCCGTCAACGCCGATATATGCTGCGCCTGATCGCTGGAGCTCTCCTGGAGAGGACGTCGTCAGTGAAACTCTGGAAGCGGTTCAGGGCGGGTGGCAGAAGCTCCGATGGCAGTGGCTCCTCGAGGACCGAGACTCCGAGGACATCTCGGCCGAGCGGCTACAGCTCGGAAAACCAGGACACGAACGGCCCCCGTTCTGCTGGCCGCAGCTCGAGAGGATATGGTTCCGGCGGTTCCGGCGGTTCCGGCTCGTACGGCGGGGGCTCGAGTCGCAGCGGAGGTTGCTGAGCTCTGATCCACCGTTCAGATTTTTTGTGGTCCTCCTGGTCGCCGGAGCTTGCCGAGCTTCATTCCGGTGTTTTTTGTGGCCAATTTGTGACCTGGCGGCATCAAGCAGCCGGTGCGTCAGCTCCGACCATTGGACACAGTCCCCAGACATAAGCTTTAGCGGCTCTTCATGTCTGGGCAGGGTGGTGTTCTCCCGGGACTGCCGACCGTGACCTGGGCATGGTGGCTGTTCGCGGTGGCTGTTCGCAGTGGCCGCCGGGTGGCGCTGGTGGTCAGGGTGTGCCGAGTGCGGTGAGCCGGTCGCCGGTGAGGACGTGGCCGACCCACTCCGGCTGGGGGCGGGCGCCGAGGGAGCCGTAGAAGTCGAGGGCGGGCGTGTTCCAGTCGAGCACCGCCCAGTTGAGCCGGGCGTACCCCCGTTCGACGCAGTGCCGGGCCAGCGTGGCCACCAGCGCGCGGCCGTAGCCCTGGCCGCGCTGGTCCTCGCGGACGAACAGGTCCTCCAGGTAGATGCCGTGCCGACCGGTCCAGGTGGAGTAGTTCAGGAACCAGACCGCGATGCCGACGATCTCACCGTCCCGTTCGACGACATGGGCGGACACCGCCGGCGCCGGGCCGAACAGCGCCACGTGCAGGTCGTCGGCTGTCGTCCGCACCGCGTCGGGCTCCCGCTCGTAGCGGGCCAGCCCTCTGACACAGTCGAGGATGCCCCCGGCATCACCCGGCCGGGCCGGGCGAAGGACGGCCCCGTCTGCCAACGACAACGTCTCCATGAGCCGAATCGTAGTGAGGCCTGGGTGCGGAATGATCCGCGCCCGGACTCGCCGGACCCGGCCCGGGTCCGGACCAGAACGGACATGTGGGTGGGACGGCGAGCCGTGGCGGCCGCGGGCCGGGTGGGCAGGATGCGGCTCCCCTGGAGCATATCCGCCCCGGGACCATGCCAGGTCACCTCGGTTGCCGTGGTCACCACGCGGCCAATCGCCGCGGCCGTCAGGCCAGCAGGGTGCGGCCGAGGTGGTCGGTGGAGTCGCGGACGCCCGGCAGGACGAAGAAGTAGCCGCCGCCGGTGGGGCTGATGTAGTCGACCAGCGGCTCGTCGATGAGCCGGGTCTGGGTCACCTCGAACTGCCGGGCGATGTCCTGCTGGTAGCAGCAGAAGAGCAGGCCCATGTCCAGGTTGCCGTTGGCGTCGATGCCCCGGTCGTAGTTGTAGCCGCGGCGCAGGATGCGGGAGCTGTCCGTGTCCGGCGTGCGCGGGTTGGACAGCCGGATGTGCGCGTCGAGCGGGATGATGCCGCCGTCGGGGTCGCGGGTGTAGTCCGGGATGTCGGCCTCCGCGGCGCCGTCCAGCGGGGCCCCGGTGTCCCGGCGCCGGCCGATCATCATCTCCTGCTCGTTGAGCGAGACCCGGTCCCAGAACTCCACCAGCATGCGGATGATACGGATGACCTGGTAGGAGCCGCCCTCGGTCCAGGCGGGCTCGGCCGAGGCGGGCCCGTCGCCGCCGTGCACCCAGACCAGCCGGTCCATCTCGGCGGCGGAGGTGACGTCCGGGTTGGCGGTGCCGTCCTTGAAGCCGAGCATGTTGCGCTGGGCTCCCGACGGCCGGGGCGGGTTCTGGAAGCCGTCGACGCGCCAGCGCAGCTGCATGCCGCCGCGGGTGTGCCGGGCGATGTCCCGCAGCGCGTGCAGGACCGTGTCGCGGCTGTGCGCGCACAGCTGCAGGCTGAGGTCGCCGTGGCAGTGCGCCGGGTCCAGCGCGTCGTTGGGGAAGGTGCGCATCGGGGTGAGCCGCCGCGGCCTGCGGCCGGCCAGGCCGAACCGGTCGTCGAAGAGGGAGGCGCCCACCCCGACGGTGACGGTCAGCGCGTCCGGCGGCACCACCGGCCCGAGGATGCCGCTGTCGGACGGCGGGGCGGTCGTCCCGAGATCGACCGGCTCGCCACCGGAGGTCAAGAAGCGTGCACGTTCGGTGATTGCCCTGAACAGCTCGGTCAGCCCGGCGTGGTCTGTGGCGATCACGTCGAAGGAGGCGAACGTCGCCGCCGCCGGCGCCGGGGTGAGGATGCCGGCCTGGTGGGTCCCGTGGAAGGCGACCGTCCGGCCCGGATCCCCGTCACGGGTGGTGTTCTGGTCGTCGCCGGTGGTCGTCGCGAGCGCGGTGCCGCCGGCGCCCACCGCGGCCCCGGCGGCCAGCGCCCCGGCCAGGAAGGACCTGCGCCCGAGCGCGGCGCCGAACGGCCCGCCGCGGCGCCGGGAGGCTGCCGGGACGTCGTGCTC
>NZ_CAKKTL010000218.1:6594-8936 GCF_920664355.1 Protofrankia sp. CiP1_Cm_nod2 | reverse complement strand
TGGTTCGGGCGGTGTGGGCGGGTGTGGATGGCGGCGCACAGCAGGGCCGAGAGGGCGGCGACGCCGGCCATCACGTACCAGACGTGCTGGAAGGCGTCGAGCGCGGAGGCGGGGGACGGGGTGCCGAGGACGGCGACGAACACCGACACCCCGAGTACGGCGCCGAGCTGCCGGAACGAGGAGTTGATGGCGCTGCCGATCCCGAACCGGGCCGGCGGCAGCGACGCGGCGGCCGCGCTGCCGAGCGTGGGGAGGGTCAGCCCGATGCCGGCACCGGTGAGCAGGGCCGCCGGCAGCCATTCGGTGACGTAGTGCGGGGTGGCACCGACCTGGGTGGCGAACAGCAGCATCGCCGCGGTGAAGGACAGCGCGCCGGGGACGAGGACCGCGCGGTGGCCGAAACGGTCGGCCAGCGCGCCGGCCAGCGGAGCGGCGACGCCGGCGAGCAGCGGGCTCGGGGTCACCGCGAGGGCGCTGCGCAGCACCGACCAGTGCCACACCGTCTGCAGGAAGATGATGTTCGCCAGGGTGATGGCGAAGAAGGCGGTGGCGAATGTCAGCATCCCGGCGTTCGCCACGCTGTAGGAGCGGACCCGGAACAGGCTGAGGTCGACGGCCGGCCGGGCGGCGTGCCGTGTCCGGACGACGAACAGCGGCAGGCCGGCCGCGGCGACGAGGAACGCGCCGATGACGCGGGGGTCGTCCCAGCCCCACTCCGGCCCCTCGACGATGCCGAGCGCGACAGCGCCGAGCGCCACCGTCACGAGGATGACGCCGAACGGGTCGGGGATGCCGGTGGCGCCCTCGTCCCGGCTCTCGCGCAGCACCCGTGCGCCGACGAGCGCGGCCAGCAGGCAGATCGGCACGTTGACCAGGAACACCCAGCGCCAGGACAGGTACTGGACGAGCAGTGAGCCCAGGATCGGCCCGCTGGCCGCGGCGAGCCCGCCCATCGCGCCCCAGATCCCGATCACGGCTGAGCGTTTCTGGGGCGGGAACTCGGGGAGCAGCAGGGCCAGCGACGACGGCACCAGGATCGCGGCGAACACCGCCTGCAGCGCCCGGGCGGCGACGAGAACGGCGGTGCCGGACGCCAGCCCGCAGGCGGCGGAGGTGACCGCGAACCCGATCAGCCCGATCTGGAACAGCCGTTTGCGGCCGAGCTGGTCGGCCAGCCGCCCGGCGAGGACGAGCAGCGCGGTGAGGACCAGCGCGTAGGCGTTGAGGACCCAGGCCAGGCCCGCGGTCGTGGTGTGGAAGCTCCTGGTGATCGACTCGAACGCGACGTTGACGATGGTCGCGTCCAGGAAGACGACGAACACCCCGATCGAGGAGATGGCGAGGACCGCGCGGGCACGCCCGCTCCTCGGCGCCCGCGGCGCGTCGGTGGGCGCCGGCGCCGCTTTCCCGCCAAGGGCCACCGACGGCGCGGCCGCTGGCCCGGCTGGTGGCCCGGCCGCTGGCCCGGCTGGTGGCCCGGCCGTTGCCTCGGCGGTGGTGGTCGGTACCGCTGGGTTGCTCACTGTTGCTCCTGCCGGTGGTGGTGGAGGCGGTCGACGGTCCTGTCGAGTTCGGTGGCGATGGCCGCGCTGCTGTAGCTGCCGCCGGGGACGGTGACACGGCTGATCAGCGCGGTGCCGAGCCCGGCCATCCGCACGGTGTGGTCGACGAAGTCCTCCAGCGGCGGCCAGTCCAGCTCGGGTTTGCTCAGCAGCAGCGACACGCAGCCGTGGACGGCGGCCCACAGGCTCAGCGCGAGCGGGCGCGTCTCCCCGTGGAACACCCCGGCGTCCACGCAGTCCTGGACCGCCCGGATCATCTGCCGCAGCGCCGCCCGGGCGGCCGTCGTCGACGCGGGCGCGCCGGCCGGCCCGGCCGCGCCGGCTGCGCAGCCCTCGTCACGGGCGAGGGGGCGGCCCATCATCAGCAGCCGGTACTGGACGGGATGGTCGAGCCCGAACCGGACGTACGCCATGCCGCCCCGGCGCAGGGCGTCCAGCGGGTCCGCCACGCCGACGGTGGCGGCGGTCAGCCGTTCGTCCAGGTCGCCCCAGATCTTCAGGCAGACGGCGTCAAGGAGCGCGGCCTTGTCGGCGTAGTGCAGGTAGACCGACGGCGTCGTCACGCCGACCCGGCGGGCGACCGCGCGTACGGTGACGGCCTGTTCGTCCCCGGTCTCGACCAGCAGGGCCTCGGCCGCGAACAGGATCTCCTCGGCCAGCCGGCCGCCCTCACCCCGGCGCGCCCTCGTCCGTCCTGCCGATTTCATGGACGAAGGTTGCCAGCGTCAACTTAACCTTGTCAACTCATGCTGTCGCTGTCGCTGTCGCTGTCGCTGTCGC
>NZ_CAKKTL010000218.1:0-6436 GCF_920664355.1 Protofrankia sp. CiP1_Cm_nod2 | reverse complement strand
CCGGCGATCGGCGATCAGCGGGATCCGGTATGGGTGGGGCCGCTGCCGTGTCGGGCGCGCGCTTGGCGGCCGGGCGCGAGTCGGTAAAAGCCGGAAGGGGCCGTGAAATCGGACGTGGGCCACACGACGTGGGCCGGGGATCGTGGGCCGGGGATCGTGGGCCACACGACGTGAGTCGGGGATCGTGAGTCGGGATGGCGGGGCGGCGGGCCGGTCCTTTTGTTCGGAAAAAAAGATGGCTTGTTCCGGTACATCCGTCGCGGCGGACATCGGCCAGGTCGTGGTATTCCGGCGGAATAGGACGGCTGGCGTGTCGGGAACGGGGTGCTGATGTATCTGTTGTCTCGAGTTGACGCCGCCTGGTAGCGAAGTAGTTTTATTCCTACAAATAGCTGGCTCGCGGTGGAGGCGATCGTATGGAGCAGCAGCAGGCGCAGGAGCTGGAGCAGCGGCTGCGGGGGGACTGGGAGCAGATCCGCCACCAGATCCTCGATCAGTTCGTCCAGGTCAGCATCGCGGACCTGGAGGCCGCCACCAGCGTCAACGATCTCGTACGGCGGATCGCCGACAGGTCGCACCACACCGAGCCCTACGTCGAGACGCGGCTGCGCGAACTCGTCGGTGTCACGGTGCCGGGCGCGCAGGCCGGGCAGGCCGCGCAGGCCGAGAGCGGAGGTGAGGGGACGCGGCCGGGCGCCGAGGCCCAGGGTGAGGGCAGCGGGCCGGCCACGGCGGAGGCAGGCGGGCAGCCGGGTGCCGAAGCGGAGCAGGGCGGTGAGACGAGGGATTTCAGCCAGCCAGCGGAACCGTTCGGTGGGCCACGGCAACCGTTCGGTGGCTCGGAGGACCCGCAGCAAGAATCGTGAAACCGGTGGCAGGACCTATCGTGAGACCGGTGGAAAAACCGGTGATCGGGCTCTTCCGGCTGATTTTCCCGGACTGATTCCGGCCGGCCCGGATCCGGCCCGGCCGGATCCGGGCCGGTGCCAGCGTGGGTTCCGGGGCGCCGGCCGGGGAAATTCCCGGCCGTCGTCCCGAGGCATGTTCCCGGCGGGCCGCTCGCCGGGAACATGCCTGCCGGGAACATGCCTGCCGGGGGCTCCGGTTACAGCGGGATGTTGTTGTGGCCGCCGCGGGGGCCGGCCGTGGTGAGGCGCTCGTCCGCGGCGGGGTGTTCGGCCGCGGTGGCGAAGGTCCGCGCGAGGGTGCGGCGGGTGCGGGCCGGGTCGATGACCTCGTCGACGACGCCGAGGGACAGGGCGCGGTCGACACCCCCGGCGACCCGCTGGTGCTCGGCGACGAGCTGGGCGCGCAGCTCCTCGCGCCGCTCGTCGTCCGCGGCGGCGGCCAGCTTCCGGCGGTGCAGGATGCCGACGGCGGCCTCCGCCCCCATGACGGCGACCTCGGCCTGCGGCCAGGCGTAGACGGCGGTCGCGCCCAGCGAACGGGAGTTCATCGCGATGTACGCCCCGCCATAGGACTTCCGCGTGATCAGGGTGACGCGGGGCACCACCGCCTCGGCGAAGGCATGCAGCAGCTTCGCGCCCCGGCGGACCACACCGTCCCACTCCTGCCCGACGCCGGGCAGGTAGCCGGGCACGTCGACGACGACCAGCAGCGGCACGCCGAACGCGTCGCACATGCGCACGAACCGGGCGGCCTTCTCCGCGCTCAGCGAGTCCAGGCAGCCGCCCTTGCGGATCGGGTTGTTGGCGACGACTCCGACCGTGTGCCCGCCGAGGCGGCCGAGGCCGATGACGATGTTGGGTGCCCAGCGGGGCTGCAGCTCCTCGAAGGCGTTCCACGGCCCGGCGCCGTCGAGGATCTCCAGCAGCAGCGGGCGGACGTCGTAGGCGCGCCGCGCCGTCGCGGGCAGCAGCTCGCGCAGGTCCCGGCCGTCGTCCACGGTGTCCGGGTCGAAACGGCCGGGGCGGGTGAGCAGGCCGGTGATCCGGCGGGCCCGGACGAACGCGTCGTCCTCGGTGTCGACGGTGACGTGCACGACCCCGGAGCGGCGGCCGTGCGCGTCGACGCCGCCGAGGTCCGCCATGTCGATCTGCTCGCCGGTCACGCTGCGCACGACGTCGGGGCCGGTCACGAAGATCCGGCCGGACGTCGACATGATCACGATGTCGGTCAGCGCGGGGCCGTAGGCGGCGGCGCCGGCGGCCGGGCCGAGCACCACCGATATCTGCGGCACCCGGCCCGAGGCCCGGGTCATGGCCGCGAACATCCGGCCGGCGCCGTCGAGGGACTCGACCCCGTCCGCGAGCCGGGCGCCGCCGGAGTGCCACAGCCCGATCACCGGCCGGCCCTCGCGCACCGCCGTGTCGATGGCGTCGACGATGTGATGGGCGCCGCCGAGGCCGAGAGCGCCGCCCATCACCGTCGCGTCGGTGCAGTAGGCGAGGACGGGGGCGCCGTCGATCCGCCCGCGCACGGCGAGCACGCCGGTGTCGTCGGCGGGGTGCAGGGCGGTCACGGAGCCGGTGTCCAGCAGCTGGGCCAGGCGTGCCGCGGGGGCTCTCCGATCGGCCTGGACGTCGTCGTCGGCGGCGGGCCGGGGAAGAGCGATCCTGGCAACGGCGTCCTCGGGACGAGCCGTCAACCCTGTCATCTGCTGCCTCCTCCTGGCGAACCCCGGCGCATCCGGCGGGTTCGGCGAACAACGGTGAATGACGAACAGCGATATGTGGCGAACAGCGGTGAATGACGAACAGTGACGCATGGCGGACGCGGTGAAGTGCGGTGAAGTGCGGTGAAGTGCGGTGGGCGATGAGGCGGGACGAAAACGGCCGGCGCGCCCCGCGAGGCTCGGGTGGCCGGCCCGGCACGGGCCGGGCGGCTCGCCGCCACGGCCGGGCCCGGCCGCGCGGGGTGCGCTGGACGTGATCCGCGAGGGTCAGTCGACGATCACCGGGAGACGGTCGGCGGTCAGCCGCCACTCGTCCGTGACCGCCGTCGGCCGGGGGCCGGCCTCGGGCTCGAGGGGGTAGCGCAGCACGCTGCGGAAGTACGCGATCCGCCAGCCCCGCTCGGTGTGCACGACGATGCTCAGGTAGTCGCCGTTGGTGGTAGTCCCGTCCGACCGCAGCGCGATGTAGCGGCTGTGGGTCCGCACGGTCCCGTCCGGGTCGGTCAGGATCAGCGTGTTCACCGTCTGGTGGTCGGCCCCGTCCGGCTGCCGCTGGCCGAACAGCTCCCGGGCGGCGTCGATCCCGCGCAGCTGGACGCCCTCACCGTAGCCGAGCTCGATCTCGACGTCGTCGGTGAAGAGCAGGGGCAGGGCGTCGAGCGCGCGGTTGTCGTACACGTGCGCGATCAGCGCGATGGTCTGGTGGATCTCGGCGACGTCGGCGGCCGACAGTTTGCGGGTCATGCCGGGATCGCGCCGAGCTGCTGGAGGATGGTGAGCCGGTCCGGGGTGACGACGTAGTCGACGACCTTGCCGTCATGGAACGTGATCAGGCTGATGCTGGTGCCGTCGATGGTGTTCCCGGTGCCGGGCACGCCCCAGACCTCGCCGGAGTGGATGCCCTGGATACGCCAGAAGACGACAACCCGGTCACCTTCGGCCACGATGTCGGTGACGGTGGTCTTCAGGTCGGTGACGTTGTGCCGCAGCTCGGTGACGTGGCTGGCGAAGCTGTCGCGGCCGAACGTGCCGCTGCCGGTGCTCCGGCTGGCGTCCTTGGCGAGGAAGTCGTCGAGCAACTCCAGCCGGCCCTCGTTGACGATCTCCTCGTACAGGCGCCGGGCGATCGTCTTGTTCGTCCGAAGACTGTCCAGGCTGTCCGTCGCGACGGCCGCCGCCGTCCCGGCGAGCTGGTCAGTGGTGGTCATAAATCTTTCCCTCTCATAAATGCCGTGAACGTCATGAATGTTGTGAACATCGTGCGTGCCGGGCCCGCGGCCGGCATGCATGCGGCCGGCACGAACGCGGCAGGCGTGAATCCGCCGTGCGTGAATCCGCCGTGCGTGAATCCGCCGGGTAGTGGTGGACGGGGGCCCCCGGTGGATCCGCTGAGGGTGGATCCACCGGGGACGCGTGTCCCGGCACCGGCACCGGGCGCACCGGGCGTCCCCGAACCGGGTGCCCCCGCAGTGGGTGTCACTGCATCGGCTCACCGTCGTACGTCGGGGGCAGCAGGAAGCCGTTGCTCGCGCTGAGGCCGCCGTCGCTGGGGATCACCGCGCCGGTGATGTAGGAGGACTCGGGGGTCGCGAGGAACCAGATCACCTGGGCCTGCTCGCGCGGGTCGCCCCAGCGGCGCAGCGGGATCCGCCGGTTGATGTTCGCGAACAGCCGGGGATCGTGCTTCACCGGCGCCGTGCGCGGGGTGAGGGTGATGCCCGGCGCGATCGCGTTGATCCGGATGCCCTGGTAGCCGTAGTCGAGCGCGGCCGACCGCACCAGGTTGATCGCCGCCGCCTTGGTGGCGTTGTACGCCCAGGTGTAGGGGTCGCCGCGCAGCCCGGCGCCGGAGGCCGTCACGACGATGGCCCCGCCGCCGGCGGCCCGCAGCGCCGGAGCGGCGGCCCGGATGCCGAGTGCCGCGCCGCGCACGTTGACCGCGTGGACCCGGTCGAGCTGCTCGATCGCCCCGGGGGCCTCGATCGGCGGCGCGCCGCCGATGCCGGCGTTGAGGACGGCGGCGTCGAGGCGGTCGAAGTGCTCGAGGGCCAGCCGCACCGCCTCGACGTTCGCCTTCTCGGTGGAGACGTCGCCCTCGAGCGTCACGACGTTCTTGATGCCCTCGAGCTCGGCGAGGCCGGCCGTGTCGGGGTCCACGGCGACGACGCCGTAGCCTCGTTCGGCGAACAGCTCCACGGTCGCCCGGCCGATCCCGGCGGCGGCGCCGGTCACGACGACTGCCGGAAGTGTCATGCTTGTCCCCTCTGCTGGTTATCTATTGGTGACCCGGGGCCGTCGGCGGCGCGAAAAACGATCACGCTGCTTCTGGTCCACGGGGTGGGTCGTCCGGGATGTCCGCCGCGAGGCCGGTCCCGATGCCTGGCCGGTGCCCGCGCGCTGCCTGGCTGATGCCCGTCCGGTGCCCGGCTGACGCGCGGTGTGGGACGCGCGGGCCGGGCCCCGGTGCGCGGGCTGGATCCGTTCATGGGCCGCTCAGGTCGCCTGGGCAAGCGACGCCAGCCACTTGGCCACCGCGGCGACGGTCGTCCCGGTGTCCTCCTCAAGGATGGTGAAGTGGTCACCGGGGACGTCGATGATCTCGTGCGGGAGTGTCCAGTACGCCCGCCAGTCCGGCCGGCCCGCCGTCTCGGCGGGGGTGCCGGCCAGCGGCTGTTCCGCACGGATGAGCAAGGTGCGGGCACGGACCTCGGACGGCTGCCAGTCCCCGAAGATCCGGTTGTAGGTGCCCATGGTGGACAGCCGGGTGTCCAGCGTCGAGATGTCGAAGCGGTCGAACCGCTCCACCAGCGCGGTGATCATGGCGGCGTTCCACCACTCCATCCCCGGCCGGGAGGGGGTGTCGATCGGGTAGGAGTCGACCAGGATCAGCCCGGCCGGGAAGATCCCCTCCGCCTCCAGGCCGGCGACGACCGAGTTCGCCACGCAGCCGCCCATCGAACGGCCGAGGACCACGAACGGCTCGTCCCCGACGACCTGCCTGACCGCGTCCACGTGCATCCGGATCAGCGTGGCGGCCGAGCCCGGGAGCAGGTCGCCCGTGGGCAGCCCCGGGGCCGGCACCACGTGGACGTCCCGCTCGTCGCGGAACAGGCTGCCGAACCGGGAGTACTCGTGCGGGCCGGACAGCGCCGACAGCGCCGGGAAGCAGACGATGTTCGGCCGGGACGGCCCGGTCACCAGGGTCAGCGGGGGCGGGGTGTGCTCGTGGCGGTCCGCCTCGTCGAACGTCGAACGCAGGCTGGACGCCACGACCAGCAGCTGCGCGGCGGCGTTCATCTGCCCGGCGTCGAACAGCCGCCGGTACAGACCGCCGATGCCCCCGCCGACAGCGGCGACGGCGTCGGCTGACGGCCCGCCGCTGCCCGCGCCCGCCGCCAGCGCCGACGGCGTCCCCCGCCCGGCGGAATCGGGCCCGGCGGAGTCGAGCCGGCCGGCGATGAGCTCGGCGACGTCGGCCGGGGACGGATGGTCGAAGGTGAGCGTCGCCGGCAGCCGCAGGCCGGTGTGCGCCTCCAGCCGGTTGCGCAGCTCGACCGCGGTGAGCGAGTCCAGCCCCAGCTCGACGAAGGCGCCGGTGGCGGAGACCGGGTCGGCGTCGGCATAGCCGAGAGCATTCGCGGTTTCGCTACGCACAAGCTCAAGTATGACCGCGTCACGTTCGGCCCCGGACAGGCCGGTGAGCCGCTCGCGCAGCGCCGACCGGCCACCCGCCGGCGCCGTGCCCGCCGCCCGCCGGGCCGGCCGGACCAGCCCGCGCAGCAGCGCGGGCACCCCGGCCGA
>NZ_CAKKTL010000217.1:4284-9430 GCF_920664355.1 Protofrankia sp. CiP1_Cm_nod2 | reverse complement strand
GAACCAGCTCGACGTCCGCGGCCCCGGCTACGGCATCAACATCGACAAACCCACCACGACCCACAACATCGTCTCCTGCACCAACACCGTCACCGCCGCCAGCAAAGGCGCGTTCAGCATCCCCTGCACACGCTGAAATTCCCCGCATGCGCTGAGCGCTGCGGTTCAACAACGACATCGGCAGTCCAACCTCTGTCGTGCGGTGCCGGCGGAAGGAGCGACGGAGCTTCGCGCCCCGCCGGCACCGCGCACGGTGGGCAGCTCTCCGCTGGCTTCCCGCCGGCCCTCTCATGCCTCGACGGCGGCCACGACGGCGATCTACGCCCCGACCCGCCCGCAGCGCTCCCTTCACATCGGAGCACGGCCTCGAACGCCGCGCCCGCAGTGTGCCCGTGCAGGCCGCTGGAGCCGCGAACACCACAAATCAGGATAGTTCATCCCGATAATGAGCAAAATCTACCAATCTTCGCAAATCGGCATGGTCGACATCCCCGGACCCAATCGGACATGTGTCCGGAATAATGCATACTGTTGTGGCTGGAGCTGATTACTACCACTCATGCCGTTATGGTCACGGACAGCAAGCTACACGGAGAAGCGATGACCAGCACATCGCCGGACACGGACCGCACCGTCCCGGGGGAAGACATGCCACAGCCGAACCCGCCGAACACACCTGATGAGGCGGGACGAGGCCGGGAGCCGGTGTTCACCCCGCTGAGCCCGGAGGATCCCCGCGAGATCGGCACATATCCGCTCTGGGCCCGGATCGGCGAGGGCGGCATGGGGATTGTGTACCTGTCCCACACCCCCGGCGGCCGGCAGGTCGCGCTCAAAGTGGCCTGGCCGGGGCTCGCCACCGATCCCGAGTTCCGGCGTCGCTTCGAAGAAGAGGTGAAGATCGCCCAACGGGTCCTGGGCTTGTACACCGCTCCGGTCATCGCCTGTGACCCGCACGCCCCACGCCCGTGGCTGGCCACCGCCTACATTGCAGCCCCCTCTCTCGCCGTAACCGTCACCCGTCATGGACCACTGCCAGCGGAGACCGTCCTGCTGCTGATCGCCGGAGTCGCGGAGGCACTGCAGTCCATCCACGACGCCGGTGTGATCCACCGCGACCTCAAGCCAAGCAACATCATTCTTGCCGCGGACGGCCCCCGAGTAATCGATTTCGGTATTTCCCGGGCAATCGAAGCCGCCCAAACAAAGATCACCCAGACCGGGGTTCGAATCGGCACGCCTGCGTTCATGGCTCCCGAACAGGCTCAGGGAGTCTCTCTGAGCACGTCCGGGGACATTTTCTCCCTCGGCTCCACCGCCTACTATGCGATCACCGGCAGGCTGCCGTTCGGCGGAGACGCTGCCGTCTCCTACCGGATCGTGCACGGGCAGCCCGACTGGGACAGCTGCCCGGACCGGGTCCGCGATGTGCTGGAACGGTGCATGGAGAAGGATCCGACAGCTCGCCCCACTCCGGCGGAGCTGATCGAGCTGTGCCGGGCGGCATCCACCGACGAGCGGCTGCGCATCGACGAGAACTGGCTGCCTCCCACCGTGGTCGCGGATCTCAGCCGCTATGATGCCACCCCACCCAGACCATCCGATCTGCCTAAATCGCTGAAACTATTCAGTTCGTTCATATCATCCGGTCCGTCGCCAGACGAATTCAAGCCTCCTCAGCCGGCACCGGACACGCCCGAGCCGCCTGGGCGTCCAGGCCGCAAACGGCTGTGGTGGATTGTCAGCGGGTGCGCTGCGGTCGTGCTTGCGATGGTCACGACCGTGCTCATAATTCGCACATCGGGAGGAAATGCACCGTCGGACGAGGCGGCCGGTTCGCCCAGGCCCTTCGTGACAGAAGAATCCGGTCAGAGCCGGGACACGTCGACAGCTCCGGTGGCTACCGGCGGAATCACCCTCCATAGCAACCGTTTCGGGCAGGGCATGTGCCTTGACGCCGACATCAACTATCAGGGCGTCAACGGCACGAGGGTCCAGCTCTGGACGTGCAACGGATCCGTCCAGCAACAGTGGTACTACGAAGGCGACCTGCATACCGGAGCGTTGATTCACAGCGTGAAGTGGCCGGGGATGTGCCTCGACGCCGACACGAACACCATCGGCAGTAACGGCGGGAAGGTACAGCTCTGGATGTGCAACGGGTTCGCCCAGCAACGGTGGTACTACCGTAACACCGCGGGGGCAAACGCCTATCAGAACGGATGGGGCGCCCCGTACGGCCGGTGCCTCGATGCCGATTCCAACGCCGGCTGGGACGGCACGAGGGTGCAGCTGTGGGAGTGCAACCAGACCACCCAGCAACAATGGCGGGAGTAGACCGTTCGGCAACCCGGACCACCACCGGGGCTTCCCTCGCTCGTCGAAGGTATCGCTGATCCGCCGGTGTCACTCGCTCACCGGCCGGTCGGCGGACGAGCGACACCGGGGAGCACCACCTCAGACTCCACCGGCGGAAAGCAGGATGTCGAGTTTGGTGTAGCCCTCGTTGACCCCGCTCTCCATCCCGCTGCGCAGCCAGGCGTCCCGGCTGTCGAAGCTGTCCACCAGCGACTGGGCGTGCAGTCTGGTACGGCCGTCGCCGAGGTCCTCGAACCGCAGCGTCTCGAGCGCGACGCCGTCCGGTTCACCATCGAACGTGAAGGTCTGCACGATACGGTCGGTGCGGACCTCGTGGAAACTACCGTGGAAGCCGAACTCGTTGCCGTCGTGCTCGGCGACATAACGCCAGCTTCCACCGGTCCTGGCGTCCCAGTGCTCGATCCGGGTCCGCAGTCCGTTCGGCCCGACCCACCGCGCGAACAGGGCGGGGTCGGTGTGCGCCCGGAACAGCTGTTCCGGGGTGGCCGCGAAGTCCCGGGTGATCCGGATGATCGGTACGTTCTGGTCGGCTTCGATCACGGCGGCAGCGATGGTGCTCATCAGGCTGTCTCCTTTTCCTTTGTCGGCTGTTCGTCGTCACGGGCGTTGTTCGTGGTGATGTCGGTGACGCCGGTGATGCTGGCGGCGTCGTCGTTCATGGCGGCCAGCACGGCGTCGAGGCGTCGGTAACGCTCCTCGGCCTGCCGCCGGTACCGCTCGATCCACGCGGTCATCAGGTCGAACACCTTCGCCTCGAGGTGCACCGGGCTGCGGCCGGCCTCCGGCAGCGCCGTCTCCCCATCGCCCCGGGACACGGTGGACCTGTGTCGGACGAGTGGTCAGATCGCCAGGGCGAGCTCAGTGAAGGCAGCCGTCAGCCGCTGGCGGGGTTCGGCGTCCGTGCCGAGCGGTGATGCCCCGCCGCGGTGTTGGCGGCACACTGCCGCACACGTCAGAGCGCGAGTACCTGACGTAGCCCCCGGCCCAGGTCTCGCATGAGGCTCTCCGGGACAGCGCCGACAGCGTGCCCGAGTTCGTCCTTGTTGAGCGTGACGATGGCGGTCACGTTGGCCACAGAGTCGCATTGTAGGCCGGTCACCGCGGCGGGGAGGAAGACGTTGCCGGGCATGGTGGCGAGCGCGGTATTCGACGTGATGACGACTGCGACGACTGTGGCCAACCGGCTCGCGTTGTAGAACGCGGACTGGACGACCACCACTGGGCGGCGTTTCGCGGGGCGGCTGCCCTCCGCCTCACCGAGGTCGACCCAGCGAATATCGCCACGGCTGATCACCAGCCCTCGCTGTCGCCCAGTGCTCGCCGGCCGGCGAGCACCGCGTCCTGGAACGAGTCGTCGGGACCCGCGAGCTCAAGAGCCGCGTCGATACGCTCAGTCAGGGACTGGGCGTCGAGCTCCTGGATGTAGCGACGGGCGGCTGTCGTGAAGAACTCGGAGCGACTCACGCCGAGTGCGGCCGCGCGACGCTCAGCCTCGTTGAACGTCTCGTCCGGGATCGAGATCGCAGTCTTCATGCGCTTAGTATAACCGGGTATGACCACGCGGTCGCGTGCCGCTACGAACTCGACACGGACGCCGAACCCCGCCAGCGGCTGACGGCTGCCTTCACCAAGTTCGCCCTGGCGATCTGATCATCGGTCCGGCGCATCCACCGCATCCTGCCTGCGCCCAATGCAACAGTGCCTCCGGCCCCGACAGGCCGTACATCAGCATCACCCTGGGCCACAGTCCCAGGCCGGCTTCTGGCACCCCACAAGTCGTCACGGAAGCAGATCGAACGCCGGGACCCCTACCTGCCGACGGCCCGCCCCAGGACGACGTCGCCATCCTCACTGTCTTCCTACTGCGGCAGCCTCCTCAGCCCGGGACCGGCCCCGTGCCCGGGATCACCCGGCAGTCGGCGCACGAGTGCTGCAGCGCTACCGTGCGTCGGACAGACACCAGTCGATCTTCTACCCGTATTCTGGCTATGATTCAGACCGGTCACTATTCTGACCTCTATGGAGACTATTTCGATCACGCAGGCCAAGGCCCGGATCGCCGAGCTCGCCGACCGGGTAGCGCGGGAGCACGACCACTTCACGATCACCCGTAACGGCCGGGCCGACGTCATGCTGATCTCGGTGGCAGAGTACGAGTCGATGCAGGAGACGCTCGATCTGCTCTCCGATGACGAGGCCCTGGCCGATCTACGCCAGTCGCGGGAGGACTTCGCGACAGGGGACACGTTCGCCGTGGAGGAGGTCCGGGCCGAGCTGGAGCGCCGCCGCGGGGCGGCCTGATGGCCGCCAGCGACGAGGAGGCCGACGCAGGCGCCGCCGAGAAGCCCAGCCCGTACACGGTCCTGTTCTCCCGGCAAGCTCGCCGAAACCTCAGCGAGCACCTTCCACTGGACGTGGCGATCGCGGCGACGGAGGCCGTCTACCGGACAGTCGCACTCAGCCCCTCCCGAGTGGGCAAGCCACTCAACGAACCCTTCGACGGGTACTACTCGGCCCGCCGTGGCACCTATCGGATCATCTACCGCATCGATGAAGCCAGCCGTGCCGTAGAGACCCACTCGATCCGCCACCGCCGCGACGCCTACCGCGCATAGGGAGACGCCAGGAGCCACGAGATCTGTCACGTCCCACCTGAACGCCTCCGCACGGCGCTGGAGCGAGCCGCTCCCGACCACATGGTTGACTACACAACGACCATCGAATGAGGAAAGTTGCGGTAACGGCAGGTTGCGATCCACTCGTCAGG
>NZ_CAKKTL010000217.1:0-3670 GCF_920664355.1 Protofrankia sp. CiP1_Cm_nod2 | reverse complement strand
GCGGTTCAGTTTTCGCAGATCAGCGGTTCGCTACGGCGAGTGGTGGAGACGAGGGGACTTGAACCCCTAACCCCTGCCTTGCAAAGTCGGTCCGGGTCGTCCGGGGACTGTTTCAAGATCGGTGTTTCCGGCCCGACACGCCGGGTCTCGGGTCCGGCGGGATGGGCACTGTGAGTGATGACATTGGGTGATATGACCCCTCGGAAGACTGATCGTGATCAGGGGCGGCAGCTGTCGCCGGAGCAGGCCGCCGCGGCGGCGATGGTCGCGGACGCGCAGGCGCGTGGGCTGGCACTGACGGGGCCGGACGGGCTGTTGAAGTTGTTCACGAAGTCCGTGCTGGAGACGGCTCTCCAGGAAGAGATGACCGGGCATCTCGGGCACGAGAAGAACCGGGCATCGGTCGAGCGGGAATCGGCCAACGTCCGTAACGGCAGCCGGTCGAAGACGGTTGTTTCCGAGGCGGCTGGCGAGGTGCGGATCGCGGTTCCGCGGGACCGGGCGGGCACGTTCGAGCCGCAGATCGTGAAGAAGCGGCAGCGACGCCTGTCGGGTGTGGACGAGATCGTGCTGTCGCTGTATGCGAAGGGTCTGACGACGGGGGAGATCTCGGCGCATTTCGAGGAGATCTACGGGGCGTCGGTGTCGAAGGAGACCATCTCCCGGATCACCGACCGGGTTGTGGCGGAGATGAACGAGTGGGCGTCCCGGCCGCTCGACCGCGTCTATGTGGCGATCTTCATCGATGCGGTCGTCGTGAAGATCCGCGACGGGCAGGTCGTCAACCGGCCCGTCTACGCTGCCATCGGCGTCACCGTCGACGGCCACAAGGACGTCCTGGGGCTGTGGGCGGGCACCGGCGGTGAGGGTGCCAAGTTCTGGATGTCGGTGCTCACCGACCTGCGTAACCGCGGGGTCGGCGATGTTTTCTTCCTCGTCTGTGACGGGCTGAAAGGGCTGCCCGAGGTGGTCGAGAACGTGTGGCCGGCCGCCACCGTGCAAACGTGCATCATTCACCTTATCCGCAACACTTTTCGGCTGACCTCGCGGGCCGACCACGACGCGGTGAAACGCGATCTGAAGCCCATCTACACGGCGCCGACCCCGGCCGCCGCCGCGGCGGCGATGGATGCGTTTGAGGATACCTGGGGAAGGAAATACCGGGCTGTCATCCGGCTGTGGCGTAACGCCTGGGAGGAGTTTACTCCGTTCCTTGACTACGACGTGGAGATACGCCGGGTGCTGTGTTCTACGAATGCGATCGAGTCGCTCAACGCCCGCTATCGGCGGGCTGTGCGTGCCCGTGGGCATTTCCCGAGCGATCAGGCCGCGCTGAAATGCCTGTATCTTGTGACCCGCAGTCTGGACCCCACCGGGGCCGGCCGCGCCCGGTGGATGGTCCGGTGGAAGCCCGTGATCGACGCCTTTGCGATCACGTTCCGTGACCGCTGGCCGTCCGCCGAGACCTACTGATCAACCCGCCGGAAACACCATTAGCGACACAGTCCCGTCGTCCGCCGACGTCCAGGTTCGTCCGTGCAGTCGGCCTGGCCTGGGCGCTGGTTCCGTCGGCGTCTACCGCCATCCGTGGACGTTCGCAGGCTCGGCTACATGCTTGGCTACACGTCTCGGACTCCGACCTCAGGGGGACCGGCCGGGTCGTCGCGGCGCTCGACGACGGACCCCCGGATTAGAAGTCTTGCTTGTGGTGTTCGTGGGGGTCCGTCGATGTTTGCCGGGTCAGGTCGGCGGACCCCCACTGTTCGCCATCGTCCGTCGTTGTTCGCGCACGTTGCTGTCAGCGGTTGCTGTCAGATCCGTTGCTCGATGCCCGAACCGGCGTCGGGGTCATCACGCCGGACGTGTGTGGCGGGCGTGGCTGACGGCGGATGATCGGCCGGTTTCTACCGTGTTGGGTGATGATGGCATGCTGGGCGGGTGACCGTGGGGGGCAGTGAGGTTACCGGCTCTGACTTTTTCGTGTCCTACACCGGGAAAGATGAGGCGTGGGCGAAGTGGATCGCCTGGACGTTGATAACCGCCGGTTACCGGGTGGTGATCCAGGCGTGGGACTTCGGTCCGGGGTCGAATTTCGTCCATGAGATGGACCAGGCCGCCCGGTCGTCCGCGCGGACGGTAGCGGTGCTGTCCACGGCCTATCTGGCGTCGGGGTTCGCATCAGCGGAGTGGTACGCGGCCTGGCGGAATGATCCGCTTGGTCGGGGGCGGAAGCTACTGGTGTTCCGGGTGGAGGACTGTGACCCTCCGGGGTTGCTGGGTCCGATCGCGTTGGTGGATCTGTTCGGGGTAGACCGGGAGACGGCCCGGGACCGGGTGGTGGAAGCCGCGGGCTTTCAACCAGGCCCGCCGGATGCGGAGCCGGCTTTCCCGGGTGCTCGACCCGCTGGTGGGTCGGTCGTCGGCGCGGCGGTGGGAGCAGCTCCGGTGTTCCCACCGGATCTACCGACGATGGGGAGCGTCCCGGCCCGGCTGGCGCATTTCGTCGGCCGTGACACGCTCCTCGACGAGATACACACGCGGTTGACCGCGGCGGGGTCGGTGGCGGTGACCGCGCTGGCGGGGATGGGCGGGGTCGGGAAGACCGCGCTTGTGGTCGAGTACATCCACCGGCATGCCGAGTCGTTCGACCGGGTGGGCTGGGTACCGGCGGAGCAGCCGGAGCTGATCGACGGGTATCTGGCCGGGTTGGCTGCGGTGGTGGGGCTGACGGTGGAAGCGGAGCCGGCCGTGGTGGTCGCGGCGTGGGCGGGTAAGCCGCGGTCGCTGCTGGTGTTCGACAACGTCGACGACCCCGACTCGTTCAAGAAGTTCAAGGGGCTTCGGCCTTCGCCGGGGGCGGGCCGGCTACTGGTGACGTCGCGGCGGCGGGGTTTTACCGCTCTCGGGGCAACGGTCACCGTGCCGTTGCTGCCGCGGGTCGAGGCGATGCGGATGCTGACCGACCGGTTCCCGGGGTTGGAACCGACGGCTGCGGATCGGATCTGCGCCCTGCTGGGGGATCTGCCGCTGGCGGTCGAGCAGGCCGCCGGCTATCTCGACCAGACCGACGCCCCACCGGAGGAGTACGCCGATCTCCTCGCCGATCAGCTCGGTGACATGCTCGCCGACGGGGATGTCGCCGACCGGCCGGGGGTCACCGTCGCGGCGCTGTGGGACCTGTCGGTGCGGCATCTGCGCGGCGAGCGCCCGGCCGCGGTGGAACTGCTGGAACTGTGGGCGTTGTGCGACCCGGAGAAGATCCTCCTGGGTCTGTTCGCGGATCCGGGCGGGTTCGACGACGGGCCGTTGAAGGACGCGGTCGGTAACCGGGCGGAGTGGTTGCGCACGGTCGGCGCGCTGGTCGGGTACAGCCTCGCCCGTCGTGATCAGGACACGGTGGACGTGCACCGGCTGGTGCAGGCCGCGACCCGCCGGGCCATGAGCGGCGAGGTCCGCATCGCGCGGGCCGGGACCCTGGTGCGGCTGCTGCGCGGCGTCCTGCCCGCCGGCATCGAGCGGAACCCGGATGCCTGGCCGGTGTGGCGGGTCTACCTGCCGCATGTCACCGCTGTGCTTGGGCACACCGACGCCGACGCCGCGATCGATGGTCTGTCCTGGCTGTGTGACCGGACCGGAACCTACCTGCGCGAGCACGCCCAACCGGCTGCGG
>NZ_CAKKTL010000216.1:0-8862 GCF_920664355.1 Protofrankia sp. CiP1_Cm_nod2 | reverse complement strand
GGCCCGGCAGGCCCGGCAGGCCCGGCAGGCCCGGCAGGCCCGGCAGGCCCGGCAGGCCCGGCAGGCCCGGCAGGCCCGGCAGGCCCGGCAGGCCCGGCAGGCCCGGCAGGCCCGGCAGGCCCAGAAGACCTGGAAGACCTGGAAAATCCAGGGGGTCGGGAAGATCTGAGGAGTCAGGAGAGCCGAGAGGGCTCGGAAACAACAGAAGGCCGAAAATTTCCTGAAAGCCCAGCCGGTCGGGAGGATCTGGAAAATGCGGCAGGACCGGCGGGCCGGCGACATCCGCTGAGCTCGCTAGGACCGCGGGCCCTGCGCGGCCCGGGTGGTCCGAGAAGCCCGGGGAGCCTGAAAGTCCCGGAAAGAATTACGGGGAGCCTGGGAAGAAGCATGCGAGGTACGAGGAGCCCCGCGGGCCCCGCGGGTGGAGCCCCGGCACGGGTGGCCGGGCCTCAGAAGCGGCCGGACGAGGTCGCGGCCATGTTCGACGGTGTCGCCCGGCGCTACGACCTGACCAACGCGGTGCTCTCGGCCGGTCTGGACCGCACCTGGCGCGGCGCCACCGCGGACGCCCTGGACCTGCGCCCGGGGCTGCGGGTACTGGATCTGGCCGCCGGCACCGGCACCTCGTCACGGGCGTTCGCCGCCCGGGGCGTCTCGGTCGTGGCCTGCGACTTCTCGCTGGGCATGCTCCGGGTCGGGCAGCAACGCCTGGGCCAGCGTCCGCCCGCGGCCAGCGGCGGCACAGTGACGCCGGTTCCCGGCGGTGGCACGGAGCCGGTTCCCGGCGGTGGGGCGCTGGCGCTGGTCGCCGGGGACGGGCTCGCGCTGCCGTTCGCGGCGGCGTCCTTCGACCGGGTGACGGTCTCGTTCGGCCTGCGCAACGTGGTCGACGTCGAGGCGTGCCTGGCGGAGCTGGCGCGGGTGACCCGTCCGGGCGGGCGCCTGGTGGTCTGCGAGTTCAGCCGCCCGACCTGGGCGCCGTGGCGCACGGTCTACACGGAGTACCTGATGCGGGCGCTGCCCGGCCTCGCCCGGCTGGTCAGCAGCAGCCCGGACGCGTACGTCTACCTGGCCGAGTCGATCCGGGCCTGGCCGGACCAGGCGGCCCTGGCCGACCGCATCGCCGGCGCGGGCTGGACCAGGGTGGGCTGGCGTAACCTCACCGGCGGCATCGTGGCCCTGCACCGGGCCTGGCGCCCGGCCTGACCGCCCCGTTGGCCGGGCCGGCCGGCCCGTTGACCGGGCTGGCCGGCGGCGGCCCCGGCGCGACCGGGGCCGAGAGGCCGGGCGGACCGGCTGATCGGACGGGCCGGGCGGCTGGCCGGAGCCGGCGGTCGGATCAGGTGGTCGGATCAGGCGGTCGGATCAGGTGGTCGGATCAGGCGGTCGGTTCGGGTGGCTGGACCAGGTGGCCGGGTTGGACGGGCGGGCCGGGTGGTCAGGTTGGGATGTGGGCGTCCAGCCAGGTCAGGGTGCGGGCCCAGGCGTCCTCGGCGGCGGCGGCGTTGTACACGGCGGGCCGGGCGTCGCAGTGGAACCCGTGCTCGGCGTCCGGGTAGCGGACGACCTGCGTGGGCACGGCGGCGTCCCGCGCGGCCGACCGGAAGGCCTCGACCTGCTCCACCGGGATGCCCTGGTCACGGTCGCCGAACAGGCCCAGCCACGGGGCCTGCAGGCGGGGCGCGATCTCGATCAGGGGTGCCTCGCCGAACCTGCCCTCGGCGAGCCCGCCGCCGTAGAAGCTCACGGCGGCCCCGAGCGGGCGGTGGACGGCCGCGATGGTGGCGACCGACCCGCCCATGCAGAAGCCGACCACCGCGATGCGGCCGACGGCGGTCCCCTCGTCGGCGAGCAGGGCCATGCTTGCGTCGACGTCCTCCAGGATGTCGAGGCTGTTGAGCGTCCCCATGGCCTGCCGGACCACGGTGAAGTCCCCGCCGTAGGGGAAGACCGGCGAGCCCACCCGGTGGAAGAGGGCCGGCGCGATGGCGCGCCAGCCGGCGGTGGCGAACCGGTCGCACACGTCCACGATGTGGTCGGTGAGCCCGAACGCCTCCTGGACGACGACGACCCCGCCTCGAGGCCTGCCGGCCGGGTGGGCGACGGCGGCCTGCATGGGCCCGTCCGCGGTGGACAGCGTCACGGTCTCGCGGCTCATCTGTGCTCTGCTCCTGTCCGGTGCATCCGGTGTGGGTACGGCTCTACGAGAGGATCGCATCAGGGACGGCGCGGCCCATGCTCCGTAGTACCCCAGCGTGCGGGATCAATCACTGTCGTTCCGGCACATCCACGGCCGTCCGGTGCGGCGTCCACCATTCGGTGGGTGATCCGGGCAGACCGGCCGGCCGGTCTGTGGCGGCCTGTCAGCCGGGCCGCTCGCGGGCACGTGTGGGCACGTGTGGGCGCGTGGGGCGTGACGGCCTGCCGACTCCGTGCGCCCGGCGAGGGCGGGAGCGTACGGCCCGGTGCCGGTCGGCCATGCTGGCCGTCGTGCCATGACCGTCGTGCCATGACTTTGCCGGTCGTGCCATGGCCGTCGTGCCATGACTTTGCCGGTCGTGCCGATCGTCGGCCGTGATTGTCACGCAGAGCCGAATATACGTTATGTCCGATAAAAGGAGTGTTTCACATGACTACTTTCAGTGAATATTGACTGCTGTTGTCCGTTGTTTGTTCGCTGTTTGGCTGATGTCGTCCGTATGTGCCAGCCGGACGGTGCGACGCGGAGGCCGGTGCGATCCCGGCGCCTGTGCCGCCGACGGGCGCAGGGCCTAGACTCGCCGTTGCGCTCGTGAAAACCTTCACGAGCGGCGGCAGCGCAGCACGCGGGAATACGACCGGCGATCCGGAGATGTGTGATCATGACAGCGGTCCAGGCCGAGCATGCCGATGTCATAGTCGTCGGCGCCGGCCCCGGCGGGTCGGCGGCCGCCTGTCACCTGGCCCGGACCGGGCTCGCCGTCATCCTGCTGGAAAAGACCCGCTTCCCCCGGGAGAAGGTCTGCGGTGACGGGCTGACCCCCCGTGCCGTGCGCAGCCTCATCGAGATGGGCATCGACACCGGCAGCGACGCCGACATGGGCGCTGGTCCTGATACCGGCACCGGCACGGCAGCGGGCGCCGGTGCCGTCGCGGGCCCGGCGGCCGGCGCGGCCGGCGCCGCCAGCACCGTCGGCGTGGCCGGCACGGCCAGTACAACCGGCGCAGCCGGTACAACTGGCACAACTGGCACGGCCGGCACGGCCGGTACGGCCGGCGCAGCCGGTACGGCCCAGGCCGGCTCCGGCTGGGCCCGCAACCGAGGCCTGCGTGTCATCGGCGGCGGGCTGCGGCTCGAGCTGCCCTGGCCGGAGCTGGCGAACTGGCCGGACTACGGCCTGGTCCGGCCCCGTCTCGACTTCGACGAGCTGCTCGCCCGGCACGCCGAGAAGGCCGGCGCCCAGCTACGGGAGGAGACCACCGTCACCGGCCCGATCCGCGACGAGCGCACCGGACGGGTCGTCGGGGTGAAGGCCAGGGCGTCGCGCGGTGGGCAGCCGCTGGCCTTCCGCGCCCCACTGGTGATCGCCGCGGACGGGAACAGCGCGCGGATGGCGCTGTCGCTGGACATCCGCCGCCGGGAGGATCGTCCGCTGGGGGTGGCAGTGCGCCAGTACTACCGCAGCCCCCGCACCCATGACGACTACCTGGAGTCCCACCTGGAGCTGTGGGAGGGCAGGCCGGGCGCGTCCCGGCTGCTGCCCGGCTACGGATGGATCTTCGGGGTGGGCGACGGGACGAGCAACGTCGGGCTCGGCATGCTCAACACCAGCAGCGCCTTCCAGCACACGGACTACCGGGACCTGCTACGGCGGTGGCTCGACGCGCTGCCGCCGCAGTGGGGTTTCACCGCGGAGAACGCGGTCGGGCCGGTCCGCGGCGGCGCCCTGCCGATGGCCTTCAACCGGGCGCCGCACTACCGCGACGGCCTGCTGCTGGTCGGGGACGCCGGCGGGACGGTCAACCCGTTCAACGGCGAGGGGATCGCCTACGCGATGGAGTCCGGACGGCTCGCGGCCGAAGTGGCCGTCCAGGCGCTGGCCCGCTCGCGGGGGCCGGCCCGGGAACGGGCGCTGCAGGCGTACCCGGACGTTCTCCGGCAACGCTACGGCGGCTACTACACACTCGGGCGGGTGTTCGTCGAACTGATCGGGAACCCGTCCGTCATGCGGATACTGACCCGCTACGGGCTGCCGCGACCGACGCTCATGCGCTTCACCCTGAAGCTGCTGGCGAATCTCACCGACCCGCGAGGGGGTGATGCGCTGGACCGCCTGATCAACGCTATGTCCCGGCTCGCGCCCGCGACCTGAAGCGGTCTTCGGTGGATGGTGGCGGCACCGGCGGAACGCAGGCCCCGGTCTTCCGGCGCACGGCCCGCGCCCGGTGAGCCAGCCGGCGGACGCCTCGACAGCATCGGTTTGTGGTCAGACATGCGGCGGGTGTGCATGGACGCCCACTCGTCCCGGGGGCCAACGGCAGCCCGATCATGCTTTTTCCGCCCGCCGGATCGCCGCCGGGAAACCGGTCCGCGCGTCTGGGGCGGGCGTCGCGTAGGCTCCCTGGCGGCACCCGGCCACCGGAGTCGGGACAGCCGGTGACCGTGATCGGTGTCGGCGCCATGAGCCGGCCGTCCTCGCCGCGCCAGCCGCGCCAGCCGTGTCCCGGCGGCCGGTCGTGTCCCGGCGGCCGGCGGTGAGCCCGCGGCCGCGAACCGGGACAGCGAGCCGGGAACCGCCAACCGAGAACTGCCAACCGAGAACCGCCAACCGAAAACCGCCACGTCCCGCATCGGACCTGTAGAGAGGAGCTCGGCATGCTGTCGAACTACGTGCCGATCCTCGTGCTTTTAGTGATCGCGTCGGCGTTCGCGATCGGATCTGTGATCACGGGCGCGCTGGTCGGCCCGAAGAGGTACAACCGTGCCAAGCTCGACGCGTACGAGTGCGGAATCGAACCGCCGCGCGAGCCGGTTGGCCCACATCGTTTTCCGGTGAAGTTCTACCTGACGGCGATGCTGTTCATCGTCTTCGACATCGAGATCATCTTCCTCTATCCGTGGGCGGTCGCGTTCGGCGCACTGGGGACCTTCGGGCTCGTCGAGATGGTGCTGTTCATCGCGACCGTTTTCGTCGCCTACGCCTACGTGTGGCGGCGGGGAGGCCTGGAATGGGACTAGAAGAGAAGCTGCCCGGCGGCCTGCTGCTCACCACCGTCGAGAAGATGGCCAACTGGTCACGGCGGTCCTCCCTGTGGCCGGCCACGTTCGGCCTGGCCTGCTGCGCGATCGAGATGATGTCGACCGGCGCCGGCCGCTACGACCTCGCCCGGTTCGGGATGGAGGTGTTCCGGGCCAGCCCCCGGCAGGCCGATCTCATGATTGTCGCGGGCCGGGTGAGCCAGAAGATGGCCCCGGTGCTGCGCCAGATCTACGACCAGATGCCCGAGCCCAAGTGGGTGCTGTCCATGGGCGTCTGCGCGAGCAGCGGCGGGATGTTCAACAACTACGCCATCGTGCAGGGCGTTGACCACATCGTCCCGGTGGACATGTACCTGCCGGGCTGCCCGCCGCGGCCGGAGATGCTCATGGACGCGATCCTGAAGCTGCACGAGAAGATCCTGGCCGGCACGGTCACCGGCAAGGTCGCCTACACGAAGGTGGGCGAGTCGCCCTACCCGAAGCCGATCGAGGTGGCCACGGCGCGCGCGGGCCTGCCGGCCGGCGCTGTCGACACCAGCACGCTGTCGGTCAACGACCGCAAGCGGTTCCGCCTGCCGGCGGGTGCCCCGGCGCCGGCCGGGGCCGGCGTGGTCGAGCCGTCCCTCGACGACCGGCGGCCGGCCGCCGTCCCCCCGGGCTCGGTCTTCGGCCGGGCCAAGCGCCTGCCGTCGGCCGGTGGGCCGACCGGATCAGCCGGGCCAGCCGGGCCAGCCGGGCCAGCCGGCCGGCGCGCCGGGGACGACGATTCCACCGGTGAGGCGGCGTCATGAGCGAGCTCGTACCGGCGGCCGGCGCGGCGTCGGGCAAGGGCGGGCCGCGCCGGCAGGACGCCTTCGGCGCCGCCGGCTCCGGTGACACCTCCGGCTTCGGCGGCCTGGTCCGCAACCCGCCGGCGCTCACCTCGAGCTCTCGGCCGTTCGCCGACGCCGACGCCGACGCCGTCTACGACGCCCTCGAGCGTGCCTTCCCGCAGCTCACCGACGCGCTCGAACGGGTGGTCGTCGACCGCGGGGAGCTGACCCTGCACGTCCGGCGCGACCATCTGCCCGCGGTCGCCCAGACCCTGCGGGACGACCCGCAGCTGCGCTTCGAGCTGCTCTCCAGCGTCTCCGGCGCGGACTATCCCGAGGACCCGACCGGACGCCGGCTGCACGCCGTCTACCACCTGACGTCGATGACCTGGCGCCGCCGCGTCCGGCTGGAGGTCTCGGTGGCCGACGACGACCCGGCCGTCCCCAGCGTCATGGATGTCTGGCCGACCGCGGACTGGCACGAGCGGGAGGCCTACGACCTGTTCGGCATCGTCTTCTCCGGCCGGGACGGCCTGGAGCGGATCATGATGCCGGACGACTGGGTCGGCCACCCGCAGCGCAAGGACTACCCGCTCGGCGGCGTGCCGGTCGACTACAAGGGCGCCCAGGTACCGGCCCCGGACAGCCGCCGGAGCTATTCATGACCAGCCTGTCCGGTACAGCCGGTACGAGTGCGCTGTCCGGCATGAGCGCCGTGGCCGGTGGCCCGCGGCGGCGTTCCACCCCGTGTCGTCTTTGTCTACGAGGTTCGTTATGACCCACACGTTCGACACGTCAGCCGCGTTCACCGCCGCGGCCGGCCCCACCACATCCGCCGGACCGCCCGTCGACGCTCCCGGACAGAACAACGCTCCTGAGTACGACGACGCTCCCGGATACGGCGACGCCTACGAGGCCGGCTTCACCGAGTCGGCGGGGGAGCGGGTCTACACTGTCACCGGCGGTGACTGGGAGCAGGTGATCGGCGGCGAGGACTACTCCGAGCGCCTCACCGTCAACATGGGCCCCCAGCACCCGTCCACGCACGGGGTGCTGCGGCTCGTCCTGGAGATCGAGGGCGAGACGGTCACCCGGACCCAGGTCGTCATCGGCTACCTGCACACCGGGATCGAGAAGAGCTGCGAGTTCCGCACCTGGACGCAGGCGGTCACCTTCCTCACCCGCGCCGACTACCTCGCGCCGCTGTTCAACGAGACGGCCTACTGCCTGGCGGTGGAGAAGCTGCTCGGCATCACCGACGAGGTCCCCGAGCGGGCCACGGTCATCCGGGTGCTGGTGATGGAGCTGCAGCGGATCGCCTCGCACCTGGTGTGGCTGGCCACCGGCGCCATGGAGATCGGGGCCACCACCGGGATGATCTTCGGCTTCCGGGAGCGGGAGAAGATCCTCGATCTCCTGGAGGCGATCACCGGGCTGCGGATGAACCACGCCTACGTCCGTCCCGGCGGGCTGGCCCAGGACCTTCCGGACGACGTCATCCGCGACATCCAGGCGTTCCTCGTCGACATGCCCAAACGGATCAAGGAGTATCACGCCCTGCTGTCGGGGCAGCCGATCTGGAAGGGCCGCATGGTCGATGTCAACTACATCGACGCGGCCAGCTGCATCGCGCTCGGCGTGACCGGCCCGGTGCTGCGTGCCGCCGGGCTGGAGTGGGACCTGCGCAAGACCATCCCGTACTGCGGCTACGAGACCTACGAGTTCGAGGTCCCCACCTCGCTGGACGGCGACTCCTACGCCCGCTACCTGGTGCGGCTGGCGGAGATGGGCGAGTCATTGAAGATCGTTGAGCAGTGCCTGGACCGGCTGAAGCCCGGCCCGGTGATGGTCGCGGACAAGAAGATCGCCTGGCCGGCCCAGCTGTCGATCGGCAGCGACGGGATGGGCAACTCCCTCGACCACATCCGTACGATCATGGGCACCTCGATGGAGGCCCTGATCCATCACTTCAAGCTGGTCACCGAGGGCTTCCGGGTGCCGGCCGGGCAGGTGTACACGGCCGTGGAGTCGCCCCGCGGCGAGCTGGGCTACCACGTGGTCAGCGACGGCGGCACCAGGCCGTACCGCGTCCACGTCCGGGAACCAAGCTTCGTCAACCTGCAGGCGGTCCCGGCGATGACCGAAGGCGGGCAGGTCGCGGACGTGATCGTCGGCGTGGCCTCCGTCGACCCAGTCCTGGGGGGAGTTGACCGGTAGTGCCGCTCACCGAAGAAACCCGCGCCGCGGCAGCGGACATCATCGCACAGTACCCGGCCGGGCACTCCCGGTCGGCACTGCTGCCCCTGCTGCACCTCGTGCAGGCCGAGGACGGCTGCGTCACCGCCGAGGGGGTGGAGTTCTGCGCCTCCGCGCTCGGCATCACCCATGCCGAGGTCAGCGCGGTCGCCACCTTCTACACGATGTACAAGCGCCGGCCCGTCGGCGACTGGCTGGTGTCGGTGTGCACCAACCTCTCCTGCGCGCTGCTCGGCGGCGAGGAGGTCTACGCCCGCCTCTCGCGGGAGCTCGGGGTCGGGCACGACCAGACCACCGCGGACGGCACGATCACCCTCGAGCACGCCGAGTGCCTGGCCGCGTGCGACTACGCGCCGGTGCTGACCGTCAACTACGAGTTCTTCGACCAGGTCGACCCGCAGTCCGCGAGCGAGATCGTGGAGGCGCTGCGCCGCGGCGAGCGGCCGGCCCCGACCCGGGGCGCGCCGCTGTGCACGTTCGCCGAGGCGTCCCGGCAGCTCGCCGGCCTCCCCGACCCGAGGCCCGAGGCGGCCGCCGGCCCGGGCGTGGGTGACC
>NZ_CAKKTL010000215.1:0-8868 GCF_920664355.1 Protofrankia sp. CiP1_Cm_nod2 | reverse complement strand
GTACTGGGGGCGGCTGCTCCTGCTGTTCGTGACCTTCCCGATGCACGCGCTGTGGGCGCTGGCGATGTTCACCACCGACGAGGTCTTCGCCGCGGACTGGTACACCGCGCTCGGCCGGACCTGGGGGTCCAGCCCGCTCAGCGACCAGCAGACCGGCGCCGGGCTGATGTGGGCCGCCGGCGAGATCGTCGGCGCTCTGGTGTTCATCGCGCTGTTCATCCAGTGGTCGCGGGCGGACGACCGGGAGGCCGCCCGCGAGGACCGCCGCCTGGACCGGCTGCTCGACGCCGCCACCGGCCCTGCCCGGCCCCGCCCGGACGCGCCCGGGCAGCCGCGGGATGCGGGGCGGGAACGGGATGCGGAAGAGGGGCCCGGGCCCGCGCCGCAGAGCGACCCCGAAGCCGAGCTGCTCGCCCGGGAGGCGGCCTACAACGCCTGGCTGGCCCGGCTCGCCGCGAGCGACACCGCCGCCCCGCGCCGGCCCGCGACCGTCCGTGACCAGACGCGGGGGACGGAACAGGGCTGACGAGGCCGCTGCCGGGTCCGGGCCGCGGCATCCGCCTCGCCGCCAGCCGTCCCGCCGCCAGCCGGCGGGGCGGCTAGCCGCGTAGCGAGAGGTCCGCGATCAGGGACGTCCTGGTCGCGCCGGTGACCGGTGTCGCCTCGTTGTACGCGGGGTGGTCAACCACCAGCTCGACCGGCACGGCCGGATCCCGGAAGGCGTCCCGGGTGGCGTCGTTGAGGAGGAACCGCAGCATGTGCACGGACACGGTCTGGCTCGGGACGTCCGGGTCCTCGTCGGGGCTGAGGACCTCCTCGGCCGGTGCCGGTACGCCGCCGATCTCCAGCCGGATGCTGCGCTGCACACCGGCCAGCCGCTCCAGCTCCGCGCGCACGGTGTCCAGGACGTCGAGCTCGATGAACAGGGTGGCGGTCAGCGTGTGGCTGGAGGGCAGCAGGCGGGAATAGATGTCGATCTCATGGGCGACCTCCGAGGGGTCGCGCAGCCGTTCGGTGTAGACCATCTCCTGCACCTGGTAGCGCAGGGTCTGCTCGTTCTCGAACTCGAACAGGAGCATGTCGCCGACCCGGATTCGGCGCTCCGCCCGCACGGGCAGGATGCGGGCGCGCAGGCTCGGCCGTTGGGCGGAGTAGGCCTCGGGGTCGGTGATGATGTCGGCAACACTGAGCGCCATCGTTGGGACTCCCTGACGATCATCGAAGGCATGGGCGGCGCGCCGGATCCTACGCCGGCATCCGCCAGATCGTGAAGCGGCCGGGAGGCCGTCCGCCGGGCGCACGCCGGCAACGTGGACCGGCGACATCACGTGCCGACAACGTGGACCGGCCGGGGCGGACGCGACTCGTGCGTCCACCCCGGCCGGATACCCTCTCGGCGGCAGGCGGCCCCGCCCCGGTGACGGCCCGAAGCGGTGCGGCCCGCCGGAGCTATTCCGCCGCGACTGTCTCCAGCGAGTCCAGGGCCTTCTGGAACCGGCCGGCGTGGGTCTTCTCGGCCCGCGCGAGAGTGGCGAACCAGTCGGCGATCTCCTCGAAGCCCTCCTCGCGGGCGGTCTTGGCAAAGCCCGGGTACATCGCGGTGAACTCGTAGGTCTCCCCCGCCACGGCGCTGGCGAGGTTCTTGGCGGTGTCGCCGATCGGGCTCCCCGTCGCCGGGTCGCCGACCTTGGCGAGGAAGTCCAGGTGGCCGAAGGCGTGGCCGGTCTCGCCCTCGGCGGTGTCGCGGAAGAGCGAGCTGACGTCGGTCAGGCCCTCGATGTCAGCCACCCGGGCGAAGTAGAGGTAGCGGCGGTTCGCCTGGCTCTCGCCGGCGAACGCCTCCTTGAGGTTGTCGTGCGTCTTCGTGCCGTCCAGCTTGGACATGGGTGCTCCTTCTTCGAGTACGGTCACCTCTGGTAACGAGGCGAGTCCTTCGGGTGCGGCCGTCCGGGATGACGGCGACCGCTCGGATTGAGTGGCTCGTGGCGGCGCGGGAAACCCCGGGTGGGACACCGGCCGCGCGACAGCCGATGGTCTTCAGGGCTACCGGTGATCAGCCACCCGGTCGACAGGACGGACACAGGCCACGCAACTGCAGGTCGTAGCCTGTGATCGCGAAGCCGGTGCTGTGCGCGAGCTCGTTGACGATCATCTCTACCGGGCTTGGCAGATCGATGTCCACGGCTCGTCCGCAGCGGTCACAGACCAGATGGTCGTGACGGCTGGTGTTCCCGTCGTAGCGGGCTGCCGTACCGTTGCCGAGGCTGAGCTCACGGGCCTGCCCGGCCTGGACGAGCAGCCCCAGGGACCGATAGACGGTGGCAGCGCCGATACCTGGCGCGACTTCCCGGACGCGGTCGTAGACCTCGGCCGCCGTCGGGTGGCTGTGGACGGCCCGAAGCACCTCCAGCACCGCACGGCGCTGGGGGGTGAGGCGGAGATCCTGCTGGCCGTCCATGTCACGTCCGATGTTGTCACGCCCGATGTTGTCGGTACGCCCGCCCCCGCCCCGCCCGGCCATCCGCGATTGTCTTGTCACGTTTGGTCACAGCCGGTCGCGACGAGTTCTGTCATGATCGACAACTTTGAGAACGAGTCTCATTATCTACCAAAGAAGGCGGCTCCCGTAAACCCGCCACGCCCGCGCTGGCGGCGCGGGCGATGACACATCGGCATCCTCCCTGCGTGTCCCGCACAGCATCGGTGCCGCGGCCGTGGGCGTCACCCGTCGGCACGATCGGATACCCTGCGGGCGGGCTGCTGCCACAGGTGCGCATCGCACCATGGGCGCACACCCGCCATGGGCGCACACCGCCGCGGTCGCGGTGCGCGGCTCCTTGACGCTCCCCTCGGGCGCCATCCCGCCGACGGCCGCTTCGAGTGAAAGGCCTGCGGTCGCATGAGTACCGTTCTCGTGTACGCGGACAAGCCCGAGGTCCGGGAGCGGGTGAAGCTCGCCATCGGCCCGCTTCCCGACCGCGAGCTCGGCATCCTGGAGTTCCTGGACGCCGCGGACGGCCCGTCCGTGATCGACGCGGTCGACCACGGGGAGGCCGACATCTGCGTCCTGGACGCCGAGGCCGCCCCCAGCGGTGGCATGGGCCTGTCCCGGCAGCTCAAGAACGAGGTCCCCGACTGCCCGCCCACCGTCCTGCTGGTCGCCCGCCGTGACGACCGCTGGCTGGCGAGCTGGTCCCTGGCGGACGCGGTGGTCACCCACCCGGTCGACCCCGCCGAGCTCACCGAGGCCGTCGTCACACTGCTGCGCCGCCGGCACGCGCCGGCACCCCGCGCGCAGTCCTCCCCCGCCCACCACTGACGCGGCCCGCCCCGGCGGCCGCGCCCGGAACGGCCCGGGAGCGGCCGGGCCATCGGGAACAACCAGACGCCGGAAGCAACCGGATACGACCACAGCGGGGAAAGACAGGGATGACGGCCACGCCAACGGGCACGCAGCCAGCAGGCACGCAGCCAACGGGCACGAACAGCGACGAGCCGGCCAGCCCCACACCCGCTGGCCCGCCGAGCTGGGCCGAGCTTCTCACGGCGCTCCTGCGCGGGGAGGCACTGGGCGCCGAGGAGACCGGCTGGGCGATGCGGCAGATCATGTCCGGCGCGGCGTCACCCGCCCGGATCGCCGGCTTCGCGGTGGCGCTACGGGCCAAGGGTGAGACCGCCGAGGAGGTCCGCGGCCTGGTCGAGGCGATGCTCGAGCACGCCGCGCCGCTGGAGGTCTCCGACGACGTCCGGGAACGCGCGGTGGACACCTGCGGTACCGGCGGAGACCGGTCACATTCGGTGAACATATCGACCATGGCGGCGCTCCTGGTCGCCGGATCCGGCATCCCCGTGATCAAACACGGCAACCGGGCCGCGTCCTCGCTGTGCGGAACGGCCGACCTGCTGGAGGAGCTCGGCGTCGTCATCGACCTGCCGCCGGCCGCCGTCGGCACCTGCCTGGCCCGGGCCGGCGCGGCCTTCTGCTTCGCCCCGGTCTTCCATCCGGCCATGCGCCACGCGGCCGGGACGCGCAGCGAGCTCGGCGTGCCCACCTTCTTCAACATCCTCGGGCCGCTGACCAACCCGGGCCGGCCCGCGTCCCAGGCCATCGGGGTCGCCGACCCGCGGCTGGCCCCGGTCGTCGCGGGCGTGCTCGCCGCGCGTGGCACCCGTGGCCTGGTGTTCCGGGGCGACGACGGGCTCGACGAGCTCACGCCGGCGACCACGTCGACGGTGTGGGTGGTCAGTGGCGGCACGGTCCGGCAGGAGATCTTCGACCCACGGACGGTGGGCATCCAGCCCGGCGACCCCGCGGAACTGCGGGGTGGTGACGCCGCCCACAACGCCGAGGTCGCCCGTGTCCTGCTGGCCGGGCGTCGCGGGCTGGTGCGCGACGCCGTCCTGCTGGCCGCCGCGGCGGCTCTGGTCGCCGCCACCGGGCCGACCGCCGCCCCGGTGGGCGAGCAGATCCAGCGTCAGCTCGGCCGGGCCGCGTGGTCGCTGGATTCCGGCGGGGCAGAAGCCGCGCTGGGACGCTGGGTCAGGACGAGCCAGGCGGCTGTCGCCGCCGCGTCCACCAGCGCCTGAGGCCAGCGCCCACAGGACAGGGCGGGCCGGCCCTGTCGCAGCTTCGTCGCCGTCCGCGCGTGGGCGCGACCGGCACCCGGGCCCTGTTCCCGGTGAGCCGCTGTCCGGCCCACCGGGAACCTGTCGATCAGTCCTCGGGGACGGGTGGGTGCCACAGGTTCTCGAACAGCAGGCCTGTGACGAAGAACAGCGTCAGCAGCCCGCCGATCAGAGCGAGCCAGACACCGAAGACGATGCCGAGGCCGACCAGGCTGGCACTGAGGGCGATGAAGACCGGGTAGTAGCTGCCCGGGGTGAAGTGCCCGAGCTCCCCGGCCCCGTCGGCGACCTCGGCGTCGGGCAGGTCCTGCGGGCGCGCCCCGATCCGGCGGGCGGTGAACAGCAGGTAGCCACCGACCAGCAGGCCGAGGCCGCCGCACAGCGCCAACGCGACGGTGCCGGTCGGATCCTGTGACGTGAACCAGTAGACCACGTCGACCACCGCGCAGAAAATCGTGAACACGAGGAAGACCACGCCTTCGATCTTCATGGCTACTGCTCCTCCCTTTCAGCTGCTTTCCCGCCGGCCCACGGGCCGGCTATCTGATTTCGGGTGTGGCGTGGTAGTCGACTCGGCCCGCCGCCTGCGGATAGTGCAGGTCGAAGGCCGGCCGTTCCGAGCGGATACGCGGCAGCGAGCGGAAGTTGTGGCGCGGCGGCGGGCAGGACGTCGCCCATTCCAGGGAGTTCCCGTAGCCCCACGGGTCGTCCACGACGGCCAGCTCGCCCTTCTTGTACGAACGCCAGACGTTGTAGATGAACGGCAGGGTCGAGGTGGCCAGCAGGAGCGCGCCGGCCGTGGAGATCGTGTTGTAGGTGGTGAAACCGTCGGTGGGCGCGTAGTCGGCGACCCGGCGCGGCATGCCCTTCACACCCAGCCAGTGCTGGATCAGGAAGGTGAGGTGGAAGCCGAAGAACAACGTCCAGAAATGGATCTTCCCGAGCTTCTCGTCGAGCAGCCGCCCGGTGACCTTGGGGAACCAGAAGTAGATCCCGGCGTACGCGGCGAAGACCACCGAGCCGAAGACGACGTAATGGAAGTGCGCGACCACGAAGTAGCTGTCGCTGACGTGGAAGTCGATCGGCGGGCTGGCCAGCAGCACACCGGTGAGACCGCCGAAGAGGAATGTCACGAGGAAGCCCAGCGCGAACAGCATCGGCGTCTCGAAGGTGATCTGCCCGCGCCACAGGGTGCCGATCCAGTTGAAGTACTTCATGCCGGTCGGCACCGCGATGAGGAAGGAGAGGAAGGCGAAGAACGGCAGCAGGACGGCGCCGGTGGCGAACATGTGGTGTGCCCACACCGCCACCGACAGCGCGCCGATACCGACCGTCGCGAAGACCAGGCCCTTGTACCCGAACAGCGGCTTGCGGGAGAAGACCGGCAGCACCTCGCTGATGATGCCGAAGAACGGCAGGGCGATGATGTAGACCTCGGGATGGCCGAAGAACCAGAACAGGTGCTGCCACAGGATCGCGCCGCCGTTGGCCGCGTCGAATATGTGCGCGCCCAGCCGGCGGTCCGCCTCAAGCCCGAGCAGCGCGCCGGTGAGGACCGGGAAGGCTACCAGCACCAGGATCGAGGTGATCAGGAAGTTCCAGCAGAAGATGGGCAGCCGGAACATCGTCATCCCAGGCGCCCGCAGGCAGAGGATCGTCGTGATCATGTTGACCGCGCCGAGGATGGTGCCCAGGCCCGACAGCGCCAGGCCGAGAATCCACAGGTCGGCACCGGCCCCCGGTGAATAGACCGAGTTGTTCAGCGGCGCGTAGGCGAACCAGCCGAAGTCCGCCGCGCCACCCGGGGTCAGGAATCCCGCGACGACGGTCAGGCTGCCGAAAAGGAAGAACCAGTAGGACAGCGCGTTCAGCCGGGGGAAGGCCACGTCCGGCGAGCCGATCTGCAGCGGTATCAGGAAGTTCGCGAACGCGAACGCCATAGGCGTGGCGAACATCAGCAGCATCAGCGTGCCGTGCATCGTGAACAGCTGGTTGAACTGCTCGTTCGACAGGACCTGCAGACCGGGCCGGGCGAGCTCGATCCGCATCAGCTCAGCCATGATCCCGGCGAACAGGAAGAAGGCGAAGGCGGTCACGCCGTACATCACGGCGATGTCCTTGTGGGACGTCGTCCGCAGGTAGCCGAGCAGGTTCGTCCGCGGCCTGGTGTGGAGATCCTCGACGTGGCCGGCCGGCGGCTCGTGCACCAGTGTCACTGTCGGCTCCCGGAGGTGTTCGGTACGGCGGATGTCTGCGCGGGCGCCCCGGCGGCGGTGACTGTGGCCGGGGTCACGTCCGAGACCGGGCGGGTCCGTTCGGCGATGAACCGGTCGTACTCGTCACCGGGGACCACCTTGACGGAGAAGTTCATCCGGTCGTGGTCGACCCCGCACAGTTCCGCGCAACGGCCCACAAAGGTGCCGGTCTTGGTGATCGTGAGCTGGAACTGGTTGATCCGGCCGGGGATCACGTCCCGCTTGAACAGGAAGTCGGGCACCCAGAAGGAGTGGATCACGTCCGTCGAGGTCTCGATGAAACGGATCGTCCGGCCCTGCGGGAGCACCAGGACGGCCGGCTCCCCGGGCTTGCCGGTGACCTCGATCGGGGCGGTGCCGTCGCGGCCGGTGTCGAGATAGCGGAACTGCCAGTTCCAACGGAAACCGATCACATTGATCGTGACGTCCGGGTCGGGTGGCAGCCGGTTGATCTCGATCTCGTCCCGGGCCGTGTAGTAGAACAGCCCGGCTACGATGACCAGGGGCACGACCGTGTAGAGGATCTCGACCGGCAGGTTGTAGCGGACCTGCCGCGGCAGGTCGTCCGACCGCTTCCGGAACACGGTGATCGCGTAGAAGATCAGGCCCCAGGTGAACACGCCCACGGCGAGCGCCGCGATCGAGGAGCCCTGCCACAGGTTCAGGATGCGCGGTGTCTGGTCCGTCACTCCGTCGGGGAAACCGAAGTTGGGAACATCACACCCGGTCGCGGTCATGACAAGCAGCGCGAGCCCGGCCATCAGGGCCAGGCGGCGGCGCCACGGACGGGCGCGGGCGGCGCGGTGATCAGAACCTCGCGCGCGGTTCGTGCTCCCCGCCCGGGCAGCGTCGGAGGCGGCCGCTTCCTCGACATCGGCGGGCAACGGCCGAGGTCGGCCGAAGGATCGGGTCACCAGGTCCTGCCTCCCACGAATGCGCCGGCCCAGGCGAACCAACCGGGCCTGGCGCAGGGCTCTTCGACAAGCTGTAGATGCTGCGGCAGGAGCGTATCCCAGCTACCCGTCCGGCATCACGCCAGAGCCTCAGGAGGTGACCCCTTCCGCCCCGAGGAAGGCCGCCCGGAGCGCCTCCCGCGCCGGCGAAGGCATCCCGGACAACCCGCCGGAGCACCTTTTCGCTCCGCCGCCGGCTTGCGGTGCGACAAACGGCCCGCCGCAGCCCGCGGCTACGGAGGCTTCCCGAATCCGTGGCCGGAGGACGCCTGTGCCTCCACCGCGAGGACGCCAGGAAGATCGGCGAAACGGGCCTTGGCGTCATGGCTGAGGACGATCCGTCCGGTCTCGGCCGCATGGGCCGCAATGATCAGATCGTGGGCGCCGCGACGCCGTCCGATCCGGCGCGCGGCCACGATGAGACGGGCGTGGTGAGCTGCCGTGCTCTGCGTGTAGTCCAGCACGTCCAGCACGGACGTCATGGCGGCCAGCGCCCGTGAACGCTGGGCGGCCCTGGCCGCGGTGTCGGCCAGTTCGATCCCCACCCGATACTCGGCGATCGACACGGCCGCGGCCGCGAGCTCGTCGTCGTCCAGGGCGGCGCGGTCGACCGTTCCCCGCTCGTAGGCGATGAGGATGCTGGTGTCGAGGATCAGGCGGCGGCCCACGGGTCGCCCTCGTCCACGGCCAGGTGACCGACCGCCTCCGCGATGTCCGCCTCGAAGGTGTCATCCGGTGGCGTGGTGCCGACAAGCACGGCTCGAAGGTCGGCTCCGGTCCGCCGACGCGCCGGCCTAATTTCCGCGATTGTACGGTTACCTCGCGTAATTGTGATGGTCTCGCCGGCCTCGATCGCGTCAAGCAGATCCGAGAACCCGCGGGACGCCTCGGTCGCCGTTACAGTGCGCATGACCACCAACATATCTGAAAATCAGATACAGGCACGTGGCTGCTGAGAGGAAACGTAACCACCCGCGGAAATGCAACTGGACCGTGGTTACATTTGAGCCCGACGGACGTGAGCCCACCGATCG
>NZ_CAKKTL010000214.1:0-8935 GCF_920664355.1 Protofrankia sp. CiP1_Cm_nod2 | reverse complement strand
GCCGGGGGCGGTTGGGGCGGTGGCGGCCGCGGGCGCGCCGGGCAGCCCGTCCCCGGGCGCGACGCAGCCGCGGCCACAGCCCGCCGTGACGGCGGCTGGGACCGCGCGCGTTCTTTCCGGGGATACGGCGGTCACGGTGGGTGGCGGGCTCGTGCTGTCGACGGGTGTCGTCGACCTGGGGGCGGTCAACTCCTCGGCGGCCGTGGAACTGCGCAGCACCGGCCGCCAGCCCGTCGGCTTCCGGTTCGCCGCCACGCCGTCCTGGCTGTCCGTCGCGCCGGCCACCGGCACGGTCGCGGCGGGTGATCGCAGGGCCGTCACCGTCACGCTCGACCGGTCCGCCGCGCCGGCCGGCGTGCTGGACACCTCGGTCGCCGTCGCCACCGTCGGCGGCGACGGGAAGGGCGGGACGCTGCGGGTGACCGCGGTGGTCTCCGGCCCGCCGGCCATCGACGTGCTGACCGTCGCCCCGGCCGTTGTGCGCACGACGGGATGCCCGGCCGCGGCCGGGCCGACGGTGTCCACGGTGTCGGTGCGCGCGACCGATTCCACCGGCGTCTTCCGGGTGGACCTGGTCGCCCACCTGCCCGACGGGAGGACGGCCACCAGCGCACTGAGCCTGGGTGAGGCCGCCGAGCAGTGGTCGGTGTGGTCGGGGCCGGTCGGGCCGTCGGCGGTCCCGGGCCCGCTGTCGTTCAGCGTCACCGTCACCAGCCTCGACGGGCTGCGCGCGCAGTCCAGCGGCTCGCTTGAGGTCGGCTCCTGCCCGGCCGCCGAGCCGACCGCCGCCGGGCCGGCCGGCGCGGGCTGACAGCGCCGGGACTGACGGCCCCTGGCTGACGGCCCCTGGCCTGACGGCCCCGGGGGTGACGACGCGGCGCGGCCGGTGTCCCGGGCGGCCGCCGTGGGCCGTACGCGCGGGGCGACAGGTGAGTGCGCGCAGGGTGTGTGTACGGGCGTGTCCCGCGCAGTCTAGGCTTTCACCCATGGCATCGGTGTCGTTGTCCAAGGGCGGCAATGTATCCCTCAGTAAGGTCGCCCCCAACCTCCGTGCGGTGACCGTCGGTCTCGGCTGGCAGGTACGCCAGACCTCCGGCGCCGACTATGACCTCGACGCGAGCGCGATCGTCGTCGACGACCGCGGCAAGGTTCTCTCCGACCAGTATTTCGTGTTCTTCAACAACCTGGTCAGCCCGGACGGGGCGGTGAAGCACCTGGGCGACAACCTTGTCGGTGGCGGTGGCGGGGACGACGAGCAGATCACGGTCGAACTGTCCGCGCTCGCGCCGCAGGCGTCCAAGGTTGTCTTCGCGGTGTCGATCTATGACGCGGATGTTCGCCGGCAGACCTTCGGCCAGGTGCGGAACGCTTTCATCAGGGTGAGCGACTCGACCACCGGTACGGAGATCGCCCGTTATGATCTTACCGAGGACGCGTCCACGGAAACCGCGATGATCTTCGGTGAGCTCTATCGGTATTCCAGTGAATGGAAGTTCCGCGCGGTGGGCCAGGGATACGCCTCGGGCCTGCGGGGAATCGCCCTCGACTTCGGCGTCAACGTCTCCTGACCGGCTGCTGTCCCGACCGTTGGCGTTGGTCAGCAGGAAAGCCGAGGTGTTCGGCGGGCCAGGTGGGCGCCTCCGTGGAGGATAACTCTTACGGATGAGAACTCTTACGGAGACGCCCGCTGTTTTCGCCCGCTGTTGTCCGCCTGAAGGGCCGCCGGCGGTGCGCTGATGTTTTTCGCGCCGCCGGCGGCCCAGGGCCTCGGGCCCCTCTACGGCGATGTCAGGTGGTCGGGGCCGGCGTCAGGAGTCCCGATGACTGCGCGCCGATCGTGGCGGCCGGGCCGCCGGTGACGGACGACCCCTGGAGATCGTCCCGCCATGCCAAGGAATGCCGGTGGAGAGCGATGTTCTGGGGGGTCGCCGTGGGCTTTTCCTTGAAGACGAATGCCCGGCGCAGATCGGCATGGCGGTTCTCGGTGAAGAAGTTGACAGCCATCCGGCTCAGCTCACGGGTGCGGTAGACCTCAAGAGGCATCTCGGCCTCGTCGGCGGCGAGCCGTGAGGTCTTGGCGTCCAACGCCTCCTGCCAGCCCGCGCCGGCCAGTTCGCTGGCGAGGGCCAGCAGGGCGTCGTCGTACTCCGACGGCTCACGGGGGAGCAGCCGGTCCACCAGGCCCATGTCGGCCGCTTCCACGTCACCGACGGGAAGGCACTCGGTGGTCAGCGTCGCCGCGGCATCCTTACCGACTCGTCGTGGCAATGTGTACGTCCAGTATTCGGATCCGTACAGTCCCATGTTGTCGTAGTGCGGGTTGAGTACCACTCCGGTACGGGCGGCAACCAGGTCTGCGCCGAGTGCGAGCATGATGCCGCCGGCGCCGGCGCTGCCCGAGATGCCCGCGACCACGAGCTGGCTGGTGCAGGTGATGATGGCCTGGCACAGGTCGTCCATCGCGTCGATGTTCGTCCAGGCGGCGGTCGCGGGCCGTTCGGCCGCCTCGATCACGTTCAGGTGGATGCCGTTGGAGAAGAAGGTGTCACCGCCGCGCAGCACGATCACACGGGTGTCCTGCTGGCTCGCCCAGGTGAACGCGGCGAGCAGCCGGCGGCAGTGCTCCGTGGACATGGCGCCGTTGTAGAAGTCGAAACTGATCCACCCGACGGGGCCGTGACGGTGGTAGCGCACGTCCCGGCCGGTCTCCGGGCCGGGAGCCTCCGACGTCGCCACCGGCAGCGGCTGGACGTGGTCGGCCAGCACCAGGTTGGCCGGGAGTTTGGGCTGGCTGGCGCGGCGGAGGTGCCCGATCCACACCGCGCCGTCAACGGTGGGCACCAGCACGGCGCCGTCGCGCCGGGACAGCAGGGTGTTCTCGCGCTCACCGTCGCGGGCCCGCGTGGCGGTGAGCGCGACGGCCGGGCTGGCGTCGAAGGCGCGTAGCTGCTCGCCGAACAGCAGGCAGGGGGCGCCTGGTGAGCCGTCCGATGCCGCCACCTTGCGCAGGACGTCGCTGGTGGTGTCGGTGTCCCAGTCGATGCGCCGGTCGTCGGCGCGGGTGGAGGGCCGCAGCCTGCCGCGCAACCGGTGTGCCGGGATGCTGTCGAGCGGTGTGGGCACGAATCCGACGACCTGTGCCTTGTCGACCACGTCGTGGATGACGGCGATGGCCGCGTCGGTGACCGGCCCGTTGTAGAGTGCCGACTTGCTGATGCCGAGTGGGACGGCGAACTCACGGGCCGACCAGATCGGCCCGGCGTCCATCTCGGCGACGGCCTGCAGAGCCGTGACTCCCCAGGTCGACGCCCCTTCCAGAATGGCCCAGTCGAGCGAGGACGGCCCGCGGTCACCGACCGGCCCCGGGTGGATGATGATCGTCTGTCGGGTCATCCAGATGTCGTCCGGTACCCGTTCGCGCAGGAAGGGGCATATGATCAGGTGAGGATCGGACAGCCGGACGGCCTCGCGTATCGTTTCCGCGCTGAGCGCGAGCTCGACCGTCACACGGTGGCCCGCGCGCTGTAACTCGACCCATGCCCGCTGGGTGAGCCCGTTGAACGCGGACGAGAGTAGAAGAATCTTCATTTTCTTTCCTTGTCAGAGGTCAGATCGAAACTCCGAACGGGTTTTCGGGTGAACCTGCTCTCCCGTGATCGGGATATGGGGGTGCGTGGATCCACGGGCTGGCCCCGCGACGGGTGGCGGCTCCCGGCGCGATGATCGCCGCTGGCGGCCGTGTCACCGTCCCGGAGGTCGCGACACGCGGTGGCTCTGCCTGGGCAGACCGAGTTCCTCGAGGTCCGCGATGGAGGAGGGCGGGACGGAGGAGGGGGTCACCTGCGCGGTTACGGCACCGGCGTCGGCGGTGGATACCGGCTGGTGTGAGCGCGCCGCGGCACGCGGTGCGGGACCGCGGCCAGCACGAGAAAAGCTGGCGTGGGCAGGCTTTTCCGAGCGGATGGCGGCGAGGTAGTGATCATCGGGTATGGGGGCGCCGATCCCGCCGGTCGCGGCGAAGATGATGAACATCAGAACGATGGACGCGGTGAAGGTGGTGATGGTCCCCATGGCGAAAGGATCGACGCCGTGCGGCCGTGGCACGGCGGGGTCGGCGGTGACCCGCGTGGCTGCCATGCCCGTGTAGTGCATCCCGCACACCGCTACCGCCATGATCACCGATGCGACGGCGCGCCGGCCGACACCACCGATGTGGAACGCGATCCAGAAGGCGGCTGTCGAGGCCACGACGGCGATGACAACGGACAGGCCGACCAGCGGCGTCACGTAGCTGATCGCCCCTTGGGTGTGCATCGCGTACATGCCGGTGTAATGCATGGCGGCGACACCGGCTCCCGCGACCGTTCCGCCGACGAGCAGCCGCTGGAGGCTGTCGGGATCGGCGGCTACCACCGTAAGCCCGACGCCGGCCACGACCACGGCGATGAGCAGCGACAGGCTGGTGACCACCTCGTTGAACGTGATCCCCAGCTCGATACGGTAGGCGACCATCCCGACGAAGTGCATCGACCAGATCGCGCACCCGCCCAGCGACACGGCCGTGAGAGTCATCCACGCCAGCCGGCTGGTGCCGGTGGCCGTACGTAAGCGGACCGCGCACGCCAGGGCCGCGAACGAACCGAACGCGGCGAGAAGGAAGGACAGCAGGACGAACACGGGGTCGTACGAAGCGTGCAGATGCTCTGCTGCGGCACTGACTGATCCCATCCAACCCCCAGGAGTTCGCCATGTGACACCCAGGGGGCTGCCGGGTAACGGCATCTGATCAGCAGCCTCCGGATCTTCCGACGGGGCAACTATAGCCCGACCGGGGCCAGCCAAGTGATGGGTTTCACGCCAAAATAAGTTATCTAATTGAATTATTTCAGGACTAACTATAGTTAAAAGAGATTTTTATGGACAAAGCGTCATGAGACGAAAAATCTTACTTTGGCAGCCAAAATATTCACTTTAAGTGATGCCTCTGGGGTGGATGGCCCGGGCGACGACCGCTGGCCCGCTGGCAGGCGTCGGCCGTCGGCAGGCCGGAGGCAATGCGATGCGATCATGTTTTCCGCGCCCGTGGCTCCTGCCGGGCCCGGCAGCCGGTCCGGGAGGCCCGGGAGGCCCGGGTCCCCGGGCCACTACGAGGCGCGACTGGCCGGATGACGACGGTGCGCGACCACCATCACCCGGACGGACAGCGTGTTCGCGTCCACCTGGTAGAGAATCCGCCAGGACGGGCCGGTCGCCTCCCACATCGTCGAACGCGACTCCGACAGGGGCGTGCCCGCCCGGCGCGGGTCGTTGCGCAGCGGGCCGCCCAGGAACCGGCGGATCTCACTGGCGGTCCGGTCGGGCAGCCGTTGCAGGTCGCGCTCGGCCGATGCCGCGACTGTCACCTCGTGGCGGGCGCTCATACCGCCACGCCGTTCATCCGTGGGCGTGACGAGCACGGGGCCGGCACGCGTGTCCGGTTCTTCACATGGTGATCGTAGAAGTCCCCGCCGCCGGCCGCCGGGGTTTCCGGCCGGGCGGGCGAAAAGGGCGGGACCACTTCGCCTCCCGCCACAATCTGTGATGGAACCTGTGACGGCGCGGCAGCCCGTGACGGCGCGACGGGACCGGCGGCGACGGACATGACGCCAAGGCTACTCATGTCACTCAACGTCCGGTGTCACTCAACGTCCAGCCGCCGCTCGGGCACCTGCCGGGCGCGGCCCGGCGCCGGCGTGGCTGCTGGTCCCCACCCGCCCGCAGGATCTCCGGCACGGTCATTCCTCCGGCAGCCTTCGGCAGCCAAGGAATGACCGTGCCGGTGTCACGGGTTGGTGCCGGGTGTGCGCTACGGAACCGACGAGATCATCCGACGGATGCTGGCCGACACGAAGGTCTGGGCGGTGGTGGGGCTGTCACAGAACACCTCCCGGGTCGCCTACTCCATCGCGGCCTATCTGCGCGCGCACGGCAAACGGGCCGTTCCGGTCCACCCGTCCGCGCCTGTGGTCGCGGGTGAGCAGGGCTACGCCTCGCTGACCGAGATCCCGTTCCCGGTGGACGTGGTGGACCTCTTCGTCCGCTCGGAGCTGGTCGGCCCGGTGGTCGACGACGCGGTCGCCATCCGTGCCGGAGGGATCTGGATGCAGCTCGGTGTCCGCGACGACGCCGCCGCGCGGCGGGCGGAACGGGCCGGACTGCCCGTCGTCATGGACACCTGCCCCCGCATGGAGGCGCCCCGCCTGGCCGGCTGGGCGCCCTGACGGCCCTCCCCGGTCACCGGCCGCGCCCCCTGGCCGCCCCGCGTACCCGGGTGCCCGCACGGCGGCTGGAGTGCGCGGGCCCGCGGTGTCGCCGGCGGTGACGCCGCCGGGGCAGCCCGGGCCGGCGGCGGGGCTGGGCATGGGAGATCCGCAGCCAGCCCAGCGCCGCGGCCGGCGGGAGCAGCACCAGCGTCGGCAGCAGGTAGCGGTAGTCGAAACACACCGTGGCGGACGGGACCACCAGCAGCGCCATCCCCGCCGCCACCAGCAACGCGCAGTCCGCGCGCAGCCGCCCGGCCCCGCCGCCGGTGCCTGCGTCACCGCCGGTGCCGACACCACGGTCGGCAGTGGCACTACGGTCGGTAGTGATGTTGCTGTCGGTAGTGGCACCGCTGCCAGCACCGGTGCCGCCGCCGAGGCTGGTGCCGCCGAGGCTGGTGCCGCCGGGGCTGGTGCCGCCGGCCCGCTCGGGACCGGCGCGCCGGCCCGCGGGCAGGAAGCCGGCGGCGCCGAGCGCCACCATGACGGCCAGCGCCGGCCCCGGGGTGAAACCGTAGCGCTGGTAGGCGCGCAGGAGCGCGGCCGGCTCGGGGCCGACCCGCCGGTCGGCCCGGGTACCGTCGAAGGTGATCAGCGGTGCGCTGATGTTCCAGTACGCCGGCGTCGTCTCGTCGGGGAACTGCCAGCTGCCGACGTACCAGTCGCGTGCCCCCACCCACCGGCCGGGGGTGAGGAAATGGGCCACCTCGCCGGTCACCATCCGTGCGTAGTCCGCCGGCTGGCGCCGGATGACCTGGCGGGCGAACTCGGCCAGCGCGGCCTTCTTGCGCGCCTCGGGGAGATCGACGGTGAACCGGGGGCTGTTGTGGTTCCACACGTAGTAGTTCGGCCCGGGCCGCTGCGCCGGCGGATGCGGCGAGCAGAACAGACGGGCGTCCGGGCTGAGGTCCAGCCGCGCGCAGTCGGCGATGGGCGCCACCCGGCCGTACAGCCAGTACGTGTCGCCCCCGGTCAGCGCGTAGGCGCCGTGCGCGGAGTGGAACCAGACGGCGTACCCCACCAGCGGCGCGGCCAACGCGCCACCGAAGACGACCGAACGTGACCAGCCGAGCCGCCGCAGCAGCACCCAGGCCAGCGCCAGCACCCCCAGGACGACCCCCACCGTGCGGACCAGCGACGCCAGGGCCAGGCAGCCCCCGGCGAGCACGCAGGCTGTCACAGACGGTCTCGGTGCCCACAGCAGGGCCGCGACGGCCACGACGAGCAGCGCCTCGAACAGCGTCTCCGCCATGACGAAGTGCTCGATGTTCACCTGGTAGGCGTCCAGCAGCACCGGTGCCGCCGCCAGCGCCGCCACCCGGGCGGTCACGCCCCGGTGCACCAGCAGCGCGTAGAGGAGGATGCCGAGCAGGACGCCCATGAGGTGCTGGACGGCTGGTACCACCCACAGCCGGTGTGTCACGGACAGTGCGCGCAGCAGCAGCGGATAGCCCGCCGGCCGGACCGGGTCGGGCACCAGGGGCCGGGCGAGCCGCAGGTAGGCCATGGAGTCCCCGGAGAACTCCAGGGCCGGCCGATAGGCGATCATGGCCAGTGCCCGCAGGACGACAGCCGGTACGAGGACGATTGTGATCGGGACGACGACGGCGGCCGGGAGGCGCCCGCGGGCCGCCATCCGACGGGCGGGGCCCGGCCGCGGGGGATCGGGGCGCGGGGGATCGGGGTGCGGGGGGCCGGGCGGGTGCGGCCGGCGTGGGTCCCGATCCACCGGGGCCTCCTGATCACGTCATGCGCGGGTCGCCGGCGAAGTGGCCGGGCATACCTCCGTAAAGGGTCCCAGGGAAACGTACCGAAGGGATTTTCCGGCTATCTGTCGGCATCCGGTCAGCGCCCAGCGCGTGTCCTGTCGGCATCCTGTCGATATCCAGTAAGCGTTGTCATATCCGCTATCTGTCACCAGGTGATTCCGGACCGCTGACACAGGGCACCGGCCGTCGCAAATCGAAACGCAAGGCGAGCGAACGGAGACACAAGGCGCGATACGCCGGGCCGCGGCGGCCGTGTCGTATGCCGCTGCCCCTGTCGTCCTACTACCGACAGCCTGAGAGCGCGGGTCGATGTGACGTCCGTTACGCGGAGGCGTAATCTTCTGTGACTGTGCGAGGAACACCGGTTTCTGGAGATCCATCGACAACGACGTCGGCGAGTCCGCAAGTACCCACCGAGGTCCGTCAAACCGGCAGGGGGGGCTGTCCTCACCAGCCGCCGTGCCCATCCGCCAACAGTCCCGGCCGGGACGCCGCGCGGGTGACAAACCGGCACTGCGACCAGGGCTGGAGCTTGTTGTGTAATGGTGTGATTCTTTTTGATGACACGGGGGAGATTCTGCCGACGGGGGGCATCATCGAACCGCGGCGTGTGCCTCCGAGGCCGAGGAGCATGGTCGGCAGCGGCGCGGTTGCCACGCGGCAGCCGATGGCCGTGCCCACACCGCGCGTCTGGACGGCATGAGGCGACCGGCCGGCCCGGGCCGGCCTGTGACGATCATTCGGTCGACGAGTACACGAGGATGACTGTCCGGGCGCGGGTCCGGGTACGCGGCGGCTCCGGCGGGGCCGCTTCCGCGACGTCCCGATCGGGCCTATCCGGCTGAACAGTGCGTGATGGTATCTTTA
>NZ_CAKKTL010000213.1:0-8943 GCF_920664355.1 Protofrankia sp. CiP1_Cm_nod2 | reverse complement strand
GGGCGGCGGCGCAGCCGGCCGGGCCGGCGCCGACGACGAGCAGGTCGATGGTCCCGGCCGGGCCGGCCTCGGTGGCCGGCCCGTGCGCCGCCGGGGACGCGGCCGGGGACGCAGGGGAGACGGTCGCGGACGCGCTCATGGTGTTGGGAGATGTCGGTGTCGCCACATCGGCCCAGTGTCCCAGTGCGTTGGGCACACGCCCGCGTGAGGAGGTTCGTACAGTTCATCAGGTGGATGCCCTTGCGCAGGTGGCCGCCTGGCCGGTGGAGAACGCGGCCGTCGCGGTGCTCGTCTCCGGTGGTCCCGCGGATTCCGCCGGTGATGCCCCCGGCGCGGTCACGGCCGCCGGGCCGGTCGGGGACGCCTGGTCGGTCGGGGACGCGGGCAGGCTGTTCCGGCTGGCGTCGGTGTCGAAGCTGCTGTCCGCCTACGCGGTGCTGATCGCCGTGGAGGAAGGGGTCTTCGCCCTCGACGACCCGGCCGGCCCGCCGGGCTCGACCGTCGCGCACCTGCTTGCCCACACCTCGGGCCTGGAGTTCGCCGGCAGCCGGCCGCGGGCCGAGCCCGGGGCGCGGCGGATCTACTCGAACACCGGTTTCGAGCTCCTGGGGGAGACGCTTGAGAAGGCGTCCGGGATCGCCTTCCCCGACTACCTGGCCGAGTCCGTGTTCGCGCCGCTGGGGATGGGCTCCTCCGAGCTGCGGGGCTCGCCCGCGCACGCGGTGTGGTCGAACCTGCACGACATGATCCGTTTCGCCGCCGAGCTGCTGGCGCCGCGCCTGCTGGCTCCCGCCACCTTCGCGCTGGCGACGTCGGTGGCCTTCCCCGGCCTCGTCGGTGTGCTGCCGGGCTTCGGCGCGCAGAAGCCGAACGACTGGGGGCTCGGTTTCGAGATCCGCGGCGGGAAGCAGCCGCACTGGACGGGCAGCACCAACTCTCCCGCCACGTTCGGTCACTTCGGCCGGAGCGGGACGTTCCTGTGGGTGGATCCCGCGCCGCGGGCGGCCTGTGTGGCGCTGACCGACCGCGAGTTCGGCACCTGGGCGGCGCAGGCGTGGCCGGTGCTGTCCGACGACGTGGTGGCCGCCGTCCGCGCGGCCGGTATCCCGGGCTGAGCGCGTTACCCGTGCCGGCGTGCTCCCGCGCCCGGCGGGGGCCGGGCCACCGGGTGGATCCCGCCGCCCGGCCGGTACGGCGGGCCCGCCGGGTGTGATGGCACCGGGCTCGTGGGTAGTTAGCAACCGATGGCCAATCCGATCAGCGCGGTCCGCTCCGGGGCACGGAAGGCATCCGGCGTCGCGGGTTCCGTACGCCGCGGGAGACCCTTTGTCGACCATGCCATACGTGGCTATCACCGGTATGTCGAGGACGGCGGTGACCGGCTCGCGGCGGCTGCCACGTATTTCGCCTTCCTGTCCTTCTTCCCGCTGGTGGCGCTGGCCTTCTCGATCACGGGGTTCGTGGTCGACGCGTATCCAGACGTCCAGCAGGAACTGGTCAACCAGATCAACAGTTATCTGCCGGGGATGGCGGACAAGCTCGACATCGCCAGTATCGGCAACTCGAAGGTCGGGGTCGGCCTGATCGGTCTGGCCGGTCTGCTGCTGGCCGGGCTGGCCTGGATCAACGCGCTGCGGGACGCCATCCGGATCATCTGGCACCAGAGTGTGGACGTCGGCAACGCGCTGGTGCGCCGGCTGCGGGACCTCGGCGTCCTAGTCGGGCTCGGGCTGATCGTGTTCGCGTCCATCGCGGTGACCAGCGTCATCACCTCGGTGTCGGGGACGTTCCTGGAGGGGATCGGCCTGTCCGGGAGCACCGCGGCGACGGTGGTGACCACGCTGCTCGCCCTCGGCATCGCGCTGGCACTGGATGTGACGATCTTCCTGTGCCTGTTCCTCTGGCTGCCGTCGATCACTGACCGTCGCCGGGTGGTGCGCGGGGCCATGCTCGGCGCCGTCGGGGTGGAGAGCCTCAAGCTCCTCGGCACCTGGCTGGTCGGGATGACGACCGGTAATCCCGTGTACGGGACGTTCGCGGTGATCGTCGGCCTGCTCATCTGGATCAACATCGTGCTGCGCTGGACCCTCCTGGTCGCGGCGTGGACGGTGACCGCCCCCTACGACTCCGACGTCGTCCCGTCCGGCACCGCCGTGGCTGTCCCGGGTGACGGTGCCACCGAGGCCGCCGTGGCTGTTCCGGATGACGGCGCCACGGAGGTTGTCACGGCCGTCCCGGATGGCGACACCGAGGCCGCCGGGGGAGCGGCCGGAGCGGCCGGACCGGCCGGTGACCCGCCACCCGCCGGTTCGCCGGCGGCCAGGCCGCCCACCGGCGCTGTTGCCGGCTCCGCCGATGACGGGGTGGACGTGCCGGCGCTTCGGCCAGGGCCGTCGGCAGCGTCGCCACGCGGTTGAGGCACGATCCGCACGAGCCCGCTCCCCGGAACCGTGACCGGGGCGGCGGACGCGGGCGGGTCCCGCGCCACCGCGGGCCGCGCCGCCGTTCCGGGCGGCATGCCGACGCCCGGGAGCGGTCGCCGCGCACGACGTCGGCGCAGGGCCAGCGCCACGGCGAGCAGCGTCACCGCGACAGCGGTCCAGGTGACCGGACCAACGGTGTGACCGCCGCTGGACGCCTCCCTGGACGTCTCTCCGGACGCCTCCGCCGTGCCACGTCCGTCCGTGCCGGCCCCGTTCCGGCCGGTGCCCCCGTCGTGACCGGCGCCTGCCCGGGCCGGCCCGCTGGCGGCCGCGTGCGCCACGTGGGCCGCGGGCTCGGCGTGCACCGCCGCGTCGACCCGGGGCAGCAGCTGCCCGACCGCGGTGACCGAGCCGACGTGCGTGAACCCCCAGTCGAACAGGGCGCGGGCGTCGCCGGCGTACGCGGGTGCCGCCCGCAGCATGGTGACGATGAGCGTGTGGTCGCCGCGCCGGACCGCGCCGACGTAGGTGGCGCCCGCCGCGATGGTGTAGCCGTTCTTGACGCCGATCGTCCCCGGATAGGAACCGAGCAGGTCGTTGTGGTTCTGGATCTCGAAGGAGGCGCCGCCCCGGCCCCGGACCGTCGCCCGCGGGACCGTCAGGAACCCCTTCACCGCGGGACTGGTGAGAGCGGCCCGGCCCAGCAGAGCGAGATCGTACGCCGATGTCGCCTGGCCAGGGGCGTCCAGGCCGGTGGGGTCGCCGGCGTGGGTGGCGTGCGCGCCCAGGTCCGCCGCGGTCCGGTTCATCAGCGTGACCGTGGCCGCGGTGCCGCCGGCGGCCTCGGCGAGCGCGGTGGCCGCGTCGTTGCCACTTGCGACGATCATGGCGGTGGCCAGCTCCGCGACGCTGTAGGTCATGCCCGGCACGAGCCCGACCCGGGTCCCGTCGATCCGCGCGGCCGCGTCGCTGACCGTCACCTGCTGGGCTGGCGGCAGACGCGGCAGCAGGGTGAGCGCGGTCAGGATCTTGAGCGTGCTCGCCGGCGGGTACTGGCCGTGCGCGTCCCGCGCCGCGAGCACCGCGCCGCTGCCGGCGTCGGCGATGAGCCAGGCGGCAGCCGTGACCTGCGGGGGAGGCGGCAGCGCCTGCGGGCTGACCACCACCCCGTGGCTCGCGAGCGCCGGGCCGCCGAGGGCGTCCGCCGGGGACGCCGGCGGAACCGGTGGGGGCGGCGGAACCGGTGGGGGCGGCGGAACCGGTGCGGGTGGGGGCACCGGTGCGGGTGGGGGCACCGGTGCGGGTGGGGGCACCGGTGGCAGGGAAGCCGGTGGCGGTGTCACCGCGGCCGCGGCCGCCGGCCCGGCGGCCGGGACCCCGCCGATCAGCCATCCCGTCAGGGCCGCCGCCAGAAGCACCAGCAGGGACGGGAAAGCCGTCAGGCGGACGGGCTGGGCCGGGGCCGGGCGGCCCGTCGCGGGCGTCCTGAAGCGTCGGCGAGTCCGAGGCACCCAGCCAAGTTACTGTCGGTCACACCGCTCCAGCCGCAGAAGCCCCGCCGTGTCGCCCTCCGGTCACCACCACGGCGTCCACACCGGACGTCCGCACCCGGGCTCGTGGCAACACCGTAATTGCCGCGTTTCCGCTGCCCGGGAACGGGAAGCAGAGCTGTCGGTAACAGGGAGCGGCTGACACGCCGCGTCTACGGGCTCCCCGCGTCCTGTCGCTCTTCTCCCGCGTCCTGCCGCTGTTCTCCAGGGTATCCAGGGCTGTTCATGACGGTGCGGAAGTGCGGAGGCCTGCGGCTTCTGCCGCGGTCCTGCCTGGCGGGGTATCGGGCAGGTCACGGACTGCGTTCGCCGCGGCCGCGGCCGCGGCCTTGGCATAGCCGGATGCCGGAGGCTCGGAGATGAGACCGTCCCGTATCCAACGGGCGAACAGGCGCTGAGCGGGGTCGATAGGAATGATCTCCGCGATCGGTTCTCCGTCTCGCGTCACGATCAGCCGCTCGCCGTGTGCGGCGCGGTCGAGCACGCTCGCCGCGCGACGACTGAGATCACGGGCATTGACCGATGCCTGTCCGGTTGCCATGTCAGACATGATCTGTTTCTGTCGGGCGCGGCATCAAGCGCAACATCAAGTATGGTGTCGGATACGGGACTGATCGGTCTGGGCTGTTCGTGCGTCCGTCCGAAGGCTTCGGGCTCGCCGCCGTCCCGGTCGGCTGCCGGTCGACGATCTTCAGATATGCCAGGTCATCCAGGTTGCTGGTTCGCTATAGGGTGTGTTGATGTCGATGGAGGAGCCCGGAGTGAGCGGGCCCCGGTCCGGTTACCGCACCGACTCGGTGGCCGCGGACGCCAGGGAGGCGCCCGACGGCACGGCAGTCCGGCTCGCCGGCCGGGTGGTGCTCTGGCGCCGGATGGGCGGCCTGATCTTCGGGCACATCCAGGACCGCAGCGGGCGCGTCCAGGTCTCCCTGTCCAGGGACGAGCTGGGCGCGGAGACCATCAGGGAGTGGTCCCGCGCGCTGAAGATCGGCGACTTCGTCGGGGTCGCCGGCCGTCTCTACACCACCCGCCGTGGTGAGCGGACGGTGGCGGTATCCGACCTCACCGTGCTCAACCGGACGGCGCGCGCCCTGCCGGACAAGTGGCAGGGCCTGTCGAACGTGGAGGCCCGCTACCGCCGCCGCTATCTCGACCTGCTGGTCAACGACGAGTCCCGGGCGCGGTTCCGGGCCAGGGCGAAGGCGATCCAGCGGATCCGCCGGTTCCTCGACGACAACGACTTCCTCGAGGTCGAGACGCCGATCCTGCAGGAGGCGGCATCCGGCGCCGCCGCCCGGCCGTTCGTCACCCACCACAACGCGCTCGACGAGGACTTCTACCTGCGGATCTCACCGGAGACGTTCCTCAAGCGCGTCGTCGTCGGCTCCTTCGACCGCGTCTACGAGCTCGGCCGCAACTTCCGCAACGAGGGCATGGACTCCTCCCACCTCCAGGAGTTCACGATGCTGGAGTGGTACGCCGCCTACTGGGACTACCGCGACAACATGGCCTTCGTCCGCGAGCTGATCCTGGCGGTGCTCGACGACGTCCTCGGCACCCGCACCGTCACCTACGAGGGCGTGAAGCTGGACTTCGGCGCCGACTGGCCGGAGCTGGACTACCGGGCCGAGGTCGCCCGGCACACCGGCATCGACCTGACCGTGGTACGCGACCTGCCGGCCCTGCGGGAGCGGGTCGCCGGCCTCGGGCTGGACGTCGAGAACGCGCCGTCGTACGCGGCCCTGGTCGACCTGCTGTACAAGAAGACGGTCCGGCCCGGGCTCGTCCAGCCGTGCTTCCTGGTGCACCACCCGGCGGAGCTGGTCCCGCTGGCCCGGCGCAGCGACGACGACCCCGCCAGGCTCGACATGTTCCAGGTCGTGGTGAACGGCTGGGAGATCGTCAAGGCGTACTCGGAGCTGGTCGACCCGGCCGAGCAGCGGACCCGGCTGGAGGAGCAGGCCGAGCTGCGCGAGGCCGGCGACGACGAGACCATGATGATGGAGGAGGACTTCATCGAGGCGATGGAGTACGGGATGCCCCCGATGTCCGGCCTCGGCCTCGGCATCGACCGGTTCACCGCCCTGCTCACCGGCGCGCCCACCCTGCGCGACGTCGTCCTCTTCCCCACCATGCGCGGCGCCCGGAAAGGCCAGCACACCCCCGACGACCAGACCACCCCCGACGCCTGACCGGATTTCTTCTCGCCCGCCCCGGACCCGCCGCGGCCGCTCGGCCCTGATGAAAGCCGGTGCAACGGGTACGGGCCGGAGAGTCCGCCAGGCCGGTGTGAGCCGGCTGTCGGCTCCTGTAAGATCTTTGGCGGCAGCACGCCGACGCTGGGGTGGGGTCAAACGGCTCAGGCCGTTCAAGAAGGTCAAACGGTGGTGGAATGGGCTGCTACGAAGGCGGCCCCGCCTGTTCACCCGCTGGGCCTGGATGGCCGAGTTCTGACGGACTGGATGAGGTGAGCGGAGTGATGGGAGACTGTCATGCTCCGTTTCCGTGGGAGCCCGGGGATGAGATCCCCCGGGCCGCCCGGCGGGATCAGCTCAAGTAACGGGATCCAGCCGAAGTGACCCGGACGCGGGTCGACCTCCTTGTCTTAGTAAAGCTGCGCAGGATGGCGGTGAAACGGGCGAGCGGTGACATGATACTCGGCGGGGTCAAACGGTCGTAGCGACGCTACGACCGTTTGACCCCGCCCTGGATAATCTTTGTCACCGCGTCGCAGCAGAGGATGTTCAGCTGGTCAGGGCGCCGAGGGCGTCGTCGAGGCCTTCCAGGTCGCTCAGGGGGATCGGCGTCCAGCGGTGTTCGCCGACTCCCGGCGCGGCGGCAGCCCGGATGCTGGCCGTCGTGCCAGCCGTGTCGGCGTCGTCGCCGCTGGCGTTCTCGCCATCCCTGAGCGTGTTGTCCATGGGGACGGTGTCCCCGGTCACGTCGTCCGCTGGGGTGTCTGGACGGGGTGGTGCCGGCTGCGGTCCGTGACCGGCTCCGGTCGAATCGGCGGGGGCGGTGCCGCTCCGGGTGGTACGGGCCGCGTGTGCCGATGCCGCCACCGGTGCCACCGGTGCCACCGGTGCCACGCCGACGGCGGCCAGGGCGGGCCACAGGGAGGCGAGCGCGGCGTCCGGGTCGATCTCGAACTCCGACTGGCGGATCCGCCAGAAGCGCCAGCCGGCCCGGCGCAGCTCCCGTTCGCGGGCGAACTCGTGGGCGATCCGCTCGGGCGGCACGGCGGTGTCCGCGTCGCACTCGACCGCGAGGCGGGCGCGCCCGCCGGCCACCACCAGGTCGACGCGCCGGCCGTTCACCTCGACCTGGGGCCACACCAGATAGCCGCGTTCGCGCAGGACACGGAAGACCCGCTGCTCGAAGAGGGTGTCGAACCGCGGGTGCGGGATGTCCGGGCGGACGTCGCGCGGCACGGGTACGGGCAGGGACGCGGACCCGGCGGCGGCCGGGCCGGCGTCGGCCCCGGCGGTGGCGGACAGGGACGGCCGCGCGGAGGTCTGGGACAGCACATAGCTGAGGTAGTTGTGCCGCAGGTCGGTCGGCTCCAGGTCGCCCGTGGTCACCGAGTGGAACAGCCACACCTGGTCGCGGGCGCGGGAGGTGGCCACGTTGAACCTGCGCTGGTACTCCAGCCGGGTCAGCGACGGGGTGGGGGTGCCGGGCGCGACGACCATAGACAGGAAGACCACGTCCCGTTCGTCGCCCTGGAAGTCCGGCGGGGTCCCGACGCGCAGCCGCCGGCGCTGCTGCTCGGCCGGGGACATCCGGCTGACCAGTCTGCCGCGGATCAGCTCCGCCTGGGCGCTGCCCTGCAGCACGACGACCCCGAAGGTCAGCCCGTCGTAGCGGGGGTCGTCGGCGCAGGCCAGCACCTGGGTCACCAGGGCCTCGGCCTCGGCCGCGTTGCGCAGCCCACCGGCGACACCGGAGGTGGCCGCGCCCGGGACGTGGCACGACCGCAGGGGTGGCAGCCGGTCCGCGCCGAACTGGCGCAGCGGCACCAGCGGGGCGTCCCGGTAGAACAGCGCGGACGACCATTCGATGATCTCCGGCATGCAGCGGAAGTGCTCGCGCAGCCGGATGACCTCGCCGAACCTCGTCCGCAGCAGGGTGAACAGGCTGGACCGGGGGGTGAACGCGATGCGCAGCCAGGTGGGGATGTCGGACAGCAGCGTGTCGAGACGTTGGAAGACCGGTTCCAGCTCCTCGAAGCTCGCCTCCGCCGGGGTGCACTGCCGGTCGTCACCGACCACGATCACGCGGGGGGCCAGCCACAGCAGGAACAGGCTGTCCAGCCCGGCCTGGCTGCCCTCGTCCACGATCACCACGTCGAAGCAGTCCCGGACGGCCGGGATGGTCGACAGCACCTCGCCGATCGGCATGATCCAGGCGGGGACGGCGGTCTGGGCGACCCGCATCGCCTCGCGCGCCGCCTGCCGGTACCGCTGCGCGTAACGGCCGGTGAACTTGCCGCCCGCGGCGACCGCGTCGGCGTAGGAGCGCAGCGCCGCGGACTGCTCGGCGCCCATCCGCGTAAGGCAGTGCTTCCAGGCGAGCGCGCCGGCGAGTTCGGCGGTGGCGGCGGCGAGGGCGTCCTCAGCCGCGTCGAGCTCGGCCTCGACGTCGGTCTCGCCAGCCGCCGTCCGCGAGCGTTCCAGCCAGGTCGCCGCGCAGGCCCACGCCCAGGCTTCGGGGAAGGACGCGGTCCGCCGGTCCCACCCGGCCGCGTCCGAGCCGTCCGGACGGCTCCCAGCCGCCGTTACGATGTTACGGAACGTATCCGTTCTCTCGGCATTCGCCATCCCGGCACCGGCCGCGCCGGCACCGCCGGCTGTGTGGGCCGGGTCCGGCGCCAGGCTCTCCAGCAGGGCGGCCAGGGCCGGGTGCGCGGCCCGCACACGCGCCAGCAGCGCCACGCAGCGCCGCTCCGCGTCCCGCTCGCCGTCGGCCTC
>NZ_CAKKTL010000212.1:8339-9109 GCF_920664355.1 Protofrankia sp. CiP1_Cm_nod2 | reverse complement strand
GGCGAGTTCCGGATGATCCACTCCCGGGTGGTGTGGATGTCGCGGCCGGTGGACAGGTCCATGACGGTGTCGGCGCCCCAGCGGGTCGCCCACACCATCTTGTCCACCTCCTCCTCGATGGACGAGGTCACCGCCGAGTTCCCGATGTTCGCGTTGATCTTCACCAGGAGGGCGCTGCCGATCGCCATCGGCTCGGACTCGGGGTGGTTGACGTTCGCGGGCAGCACCGCGCGGCCGGCGGCGATCTCCGCCCGGACGGTCTCGGCCGGCAGGCCCTCGCGCAGCGCGACGAACTCCATCTCCGGCGTGATCTCACCCCGGCGGGCGTAGGCGAGCTGGGTGACGGCCCGGCCGGGCAGCGCCCGCCTGGGGGACGGCCGGCGCAGCCGCTCCCCGTGCCGGATCTCCGGCGGGGTGCTCCGGTAGGCCTCGGTGTCGCCGCGGGCGGCGATCCAGGCGTCCCGCAGCGGGGGCAGCCCCTGGCGCACGTCCGTGACCTGCTCGGTGTCGGTGTACGGCCCGGAGGTGTCGTACAGGATCACGCTGTCGCCGGTGGAGAGCGGCACCTCGCGCATGGGCACCCGCAGGCCGTCCGCGGCGCCGACCAGGTAGGTCTTGCGGCTGCCGGGCAGCGGGCCGGAGGTGACCGGCGTGGGTGGGCCGCCAGGCGTGGGTGGGCCGCCGGGCGCGGACGCGCCGCCGGGCCCGCCGGCAGCGGGCCTCCGAGTGTCACGCCCCGTGGAGCCGGGCGCGCCATCGGTGACGGGCGC
>NZ_CAKKTL010000212.1:0-8176 GCF_920664355.1 Protofrankia sp. CiP1_Cm_nod2 | reverse complement strand
TTCCGTCGTTGACGGGTGTTCCGTCGTTGACGGGCGCGGACACGGAGACCGATCGGTCGACAGGCAGCACCATGTGACAGCCTCCCTACGCCGGCATTATCCGGACAGGTTCTGGCGGTCGGCGGCACTGTGGGTGGAACCCAGCCGCCCTCTCAGCCTCCTGCGTTGGAAGCTCCCGCGTTGACATTGGGTGCGACGCTACGCCCAATCGGCACCCTGCCGCCACCCAATCGATGGAACACCCCCCCACAACCGGCAGATCGTGTCACAGCGTCACCGCGGACGAGCGCCAGGTGAGATGCTCCCGGGAGCGGGTAATCAGGCTGGGACAGTGTCCGCCCGGTCACCGGGAACGCCCCCTCACTTCTCCACCCCCTGGGAGCATGAATGATTCTGCTGCCACTGCTGGCCCTCTTCCTCGGAATCTTCGTCAGCGGGCTCGTCCACGACTGGTGCTACGACGAACCACCCACCACGGATAATGCGGGCGGCACCCGTCCGGACGCCACGACAACCACCTGATCGATCATCCGCCAGCTATCAGAAAATTTCGGAAGAAATATCGTCTGAATTTCCCGGAAAAACGAGGGAGAATTTTGCTGGCCGGCCGGCCTGGAGTTCATCAGATGAAACTCGTCCGCCAATTTTAGGAAATACCTAAAGAGTGCGGAAGAAAGCTTGTTGAAGGAACATGAAAAGCGTCGCCCGGCGGCCGTGTTCCGAATTCTTTGTTCCGGGTGCGGTTCGCCGGATGCGGTTCGCCGGACGGCGTCGGCACCGGGCCGACGGTCAGGTCATCGCGAGCAGCCGGTCCGCGGCGGCGACGGCGCCCCCGGCGGCGGCGAAGTCGTCGCGCAGCCGCCGCGCGGCGGTACGGAAGGACGGCTCGTCCAGCACCGAGACGATCGACTCGCGCAGCGCGGGCGCGCTCACCCGGCCGAACCTGACCCGCAGGCCCGCGCCGGTGCGCACGACCTGCTCCCCGATGACGGGCTGGTCGTCCCGGACCGGCGCCACGACCAGCGGGACACCGTGCGCCAGCGCCTCGCACACCGTGTTGTTCCCGCCGTGCGACACCACCGCGGACAGCCGCGGCATGAGATCGAGCTGCGGGACGTGCGGCAGCACAAGAATGTGTTCCTCAGCACCGCTGCCGGGGGAAACGCCGGCAAGAACGCGGCCGGTCGAAACGCCGTGAGCCGAGACGGCATCGGCTGAGACGGCATCGGCCGGAACAACGTCGGCCGGAACGGCATCGACTGGAACAGCGTCGGCCACAGCGCCGTCGGCCACAGCGCCGTCGGCCACAGCGCCGTCGGCCACAGCGGCGGCACCGGGCGCGGGATTCGGCCCGGAGTGGCCGAGGATGCCGGGCGGCGCCACGACTATCGCCTGCAGCCGGTGCCCGAGCGGCCGGAGCGCGTCGACCGCGACCCGCAGGAACCGGTCGCCGGCCTCGCGGGTCACCGTCCCCAGCGAGACCAGCACATGTTCACGCTCGGCATCCAGCCATTCCCACGGGAAGGCCGCCGCCGGCCGCCGGCCGAGCGGTATGCCGACGAAACCGTAGTGGCCGGGAAAGCCGCCCGTGCGCAGCATCCGGGGTACCGAGCACACCAGGGTCAGGTACTCGGAAAAGCGCAGGTCGCCAGCGCACGCCTCGTCCTCGGACACACCCTGGGAGCGCTGGAAGTCACGTAACGTGTCACGGACCCAGCGTCCGGCCCCGGGCAGGAGCTCGTACGGATCGTCCAGTTCGGCGGGCGTGGCGGCAAGGGTCGCCCACGGCAGGCCCCGGCGGCGGGCGACGAGCGCGGCCCCGACCGCCTGCTGGTCGACGACCAGCAGGTCCGGGGCGAACCGGTCGACCTTCGCGTCGACCTCGTCGACCATCGACGCGGCCAGTGGGATGAGGAAGTCCTCCCAGAGGAACTTCAGGGCCGCCGCGCCCCGCAGCCGCCTGGACTTCTCCTCGACGGCGGCCCGGGCGGGGCCGGTGAACGCCCCGGCGAGTGGCAGCAGGGCGAGCCCGGGGGCCAGCAGCGGCCCGACCACCTCCGGGTGGCCCGCGACGGCGACCTCGTGACCGCGGCCGGCCAGTTCGGCGGCGATCCCGACCGCCGGGTTGACATGCCCGGCCAGCGGCGGGACGACGAACAGGAAACGGCTCACCCCGCCACCCCGGTACCGACGCTCTCCCCCGGGCCGGCGGAGGCGCTGGCGGGACGGTTGAGATCCGGGGGCGGGACCATCCGGGTCACCCAGTCGGGGGTCTCGAACCGCTGCCCGGCGGTGCCGGGGTGGGCCGGCGGCGGGCTGCCGGGCTCGAACAGCCACCATCTGAGCAGGATGCGCAGGTAGTCGGTGGCCTCCCGCAGTACCGCGTGGGTGTGGTGCGCCAGGACGATCAGGGTGCAGTCCGGGACGAGCCGGGCGAGCCCTCCGGCGTGGTCTGCGATGTCGGAGTTCGCCCCGTAGACCGCCAGCACGGGGACGTCCAGGCGGGCCAGCCGCCGCGGGGAGAACGGCTCGGTGGCGAGCATGTCCGTGGCGATCGAGGTCTCCCGCAGCAGGGCCTGGGCGCCGCGGGCGATCCGGCTGACCGCCCGCCCGGCGGAGCGCTCCAGCCACCGCTCGACCTCGGCGTCGTCGAGCCCGGCCGACACCTGCGCCAGCGACCGGGCCATCCGCGCGCCAAGGCCCTCGACGAGGAAAGGCGGTTCGATCAGGGTGAGGCTCGCCACCCGCCCGGGGTGTTCCAGGGCGTAGGACAGGGCCATCGTCGCCCCGTAGCTGTTGCCCACCAGGTGGACGGGACGGTCGACGCCGAGCGCGTCGAGCAGCCCCGACAGGTCCGCCATGGCGTCCGCCAGGGCGTAGCCGTCCGGTGTCCGTTCGCTGCGGCCGTGGCCGCGCAGGTCGTAGCAGATCACGTCGGCGCCGGCGTGGGCGAGGCTGGTCCCGAGCGAGAAGTAGAGGCTGGACATGTTGTCCATGACCATGCCGTGCACCATGACGACGACCGGCGCCCCGGGCCCCGGGCCGCCCCTGGGCGACAGCCGCTGGACGTGCAGGCGGACGCCGTTGGCGAGGACCTCGGCCATCGCTACGCCCAGGACCGGGACGACTGGGCCGGCTGGGCCGACTGGGATGACTGGGGTGACTGGGACGGCTGGGCTGGCTGGGGTGACGTCAGGCAGTCGGCGATGAAGGAGACGACCTCGCCGACCCGCATGTTGATCACTTCGTCGACGGTCCGGTCCGCGAGGAAGCCGACGAAGTCGACCGTGTCGCCGTAACGCTGGCGCATCCGGTCGGCGAGGGCGACGAACTCGATGCTCTCCAGCTCCAGGTCGGTGTCGAACGACGTCGACAGGCCGATCTCGCGATCGATCACGTACTCGTCGCCGATGACGTCGTGCAGCATCGCCACGACGTCACGCAGGATCCGCTCCTCGACCGCGGCCCGCTCGGTGCCCGGCCCCGCTTCGCCGGATATGGCGGGGCCGGATATGGCGGGGCCGGATGCGGCAGGGCCGGATGCGGCAGGGCCGCCGGTCGTCGGATGTCCGGTTGTCAGAGGCTTGGCCGTCATGTCCGCGCTCCTTCGTTCTCCCGTGCCGCCTGTTCGACCTCGGGCGAGGTCCACGCCACAACGTAACGATCAACAGCAGAGCCGTCGACGGAGTAACGATCAACGGCAGGGCCGTCGACGGAGTGACGACCAGCGGCGTCGCCCGCGGCGGGACGGCGGCCGCCCAACGGATGGCCGTGGTCGTCCAGGGGCTCGCCGAGCGCGTTGATCGACTGGTGCGCGACCCAGCGGGCGCGCGGCGGCTCCTGGTCGTCCGTCCGCAGCCGGAGATGGCCAGGCGTGATCCCCTCGACGACGAACCGTCGTGGCCGGCTCGCCTGGCCGGTGTCGTCGGCCCTGGCCGCGGCCTGCCTGGCGGCCCGGAACCTGGCCAGCCACAGGGCCCGCAGGCCGGCGTCGGCTCCGCCCAGCTCGGCGAGCAGTGCACGCTCGGCGTCCGTGAGCGCCTCCGTCCCCGTCCCCGCCGCTGCCGCTGTCTCCGCCCCTGCCGCTGCCTCCGCCGCTGCCGCTGCCGCTGTCTCCGCCGCTGCCGCTGTCCCTGGCGTAAGCGGCGTCACCCGTTCGATGTCGATGCCAACCGCGCCATCGGGATGCACGACCGCCACCGCGAGGAACGCCGTGTGCGCCACGGCGGCCCGCGGGGGTGTGGCCGGCACGCCGTCACGTACCGGCAGCCGGTCGATCACCGGGCGTCCGGAGCCCTCGTCCGACACGCCGATCTCGATGCCCCACACGTCGGTGGCGCCGTTGTCCCACAGCCAGTGGCGGACGGCGTCCTTCACGGCGATCCGTCCGAGCAGCCACTCCCGCGCGGCCCTGGGATGCTTCGCCGCCAGGACGGCGCGCTCGTCGGTGTCGAGGTGGTAGCGCGTGACGAGCTCGCGGGAGGCGGTGTCCGCCCAGTGCTCCCGGGCGAGCACCCAGCCGCCGGCGGCCCGTTCGGCGACGGCGTTGCGCGCCGGCCGCAGCAGCATCGCCCACATCAGCTCGTCCTGGGAGAACCGGCGGTCGGTCCAGCCCTCGACACGCGCCCACACCGTGCCGTCCGCGGCGCGTAGCTCCAGATCGGCGGTGATGGCGCTGTCCCGGACATCCCGTATCCACACCGTGCAGGTCAGCCGCTCCCCCACGGCCGGGTGCGGGCCGAAGAAGCGCACGCCGCGCAGGGCCGAGGGCAGCAGCAGCCAGTCCGCGGCGAGATGCTCCCGCGGCCAGTAGCCGAACAGCTGGCCCGCGGCGTCGAGCAGCGCACCGGGCGCGCTCGTCACGACGAGCTCCCCCTGGACGCCCCCGGGGGAGACCGGCCCGGCCGTGACCAGCCCCTGGTAGCCGGGGCCGTGGAACAGCCGTCCGGCACGGTAGATCGACGGCCCGTCCACCAGCGTGTCGTCACACGGCTCGGGCAGGGGCTCCGCCGACGGCGCCGGCCCCGGCGGGAAGGCGTCGGCGAGGATGACCGTGCCGTGCGCGTACCCGTCGATGCTCACCCGCACCGCGCTCGTGCCCGCTCCCGGCGGGCCCTGCCCGGCCGCGGCCGGCAGGACGGTCGTGGTGATGGTCACCTCGACCGCCGGCTCGATCGCCAGCCAGCGCAGGGCCCGGACGTCGGTGACGCCGACGACGACACGGCCGGGCACGGCCGCCCGCGCCTGGCCGATCATCATCTCCAGCACGGTGGTCATCGGGATCACCGGGAACCTGTCGGCGAGGTGCGGCCACCCCGGCGGCTGCCGGTAGAAACAGTGATCGATGATGTACGGCATCGTCTCGATCGACAGCGTGCGCCGCGTCCGCCGGACGTCCCGCCCGCCCGGCGCTACCGCCGGCCCCGCCGCCCCGGCCGACGACCCGGTCGGCACAGACGGCACAGACGGCACAGACGGCACAGACGGATGTCCGCCATGCCCGGTACGGGCGCCGGCGACCAGGCCGGCGGATGGCTTCTGGACGACGGCCGCCACCCGCGCACTGGCACCGGACGCGCCGCTCCTGACAGCGGACGCGGCAGCGCCAGCGGCGGACGCGGTGGCTGTCCATCGTGCCAGCACGGCTGAGATCATCGCGTTGGTCTCGGTGACCAGCGCGTCGAACTCGGCGAGCACCGGATGGCCGGTGACAGCGTGTCCACCGGCTGGATGCGCGCTGACAGCCCGGTCCCGTCTTTCCCGCGCTGTCAGCGGCCGGCGCTCGCGGGCCGTCGCGGGAGGGGCCGGACGGGCGGGCAGCCCGGCAGCCGACGGTTCCCGCTCCGGCTCCACCGGAGCCGACGCCGAGAGTGGATCCGGCCCCGGATCCGGGAGTAGGGCCGCATTCGAGCGCAGGGCCGGTTCCGAAGGCGGAGTCGGCTCCGCGGCCAGGGCCGAATCCGTGATCAGGGCCGAATCCGCGGCCAGGGCCGAGTCCGTGACCAGGGCCGAGTCCGTGACCAGGGCCGAGTCCATGATCAGGGCCGAATCCGTGATCAGGGCCGAATCCGCGGCCAGGGGCGAGTCCGCGTCCGGAGCGAGGACTGGTTCCGGGACCGAGCTCAGGTCCGTTACCAGGGGCGAATCCGAGGCAGGAGGCAGCTCCGGATTCGGGTCCTGATTCTGGTTCGGAGCCGGGTTCGGGTTCGACGCCGGATCCAGGGACGGATCCGGGGACGGGAGCAGCTCCCTGTCCGGCTTCGGAGCCGCGTCCGAATCCCGCTCCGGGTATTCCGGGTCCTGCTCCCGGTATGAGGCCTGCTCCCGGTATGAGGCCGGGATCAGGGCTGGCTCCGGGAAGGATGCCGTGGGCAGCAGCGATGCGGCCCGCTCACCGAGGCGGACCAGGGGGGCACCCAGGTTGAGCAGCATCGGCTGGCCGTGGTGCGTCCGCTGGGGCGGCCGCTGCCCGTCGTCGACCGCTTCTTCCGGACCGTCACAAGTGGCCGACGGTGACAACGACCGCAACGGGGATGGCGGGGACAGCGGCGATGGCGACGGTGACGGCCGCTGAGGCCCGGGGATCGGGAGCGGAATCGTGGCCGACGGGTTCGTGGCCGACAGCCGGTCCATCCGGGGCGCGGCGCCCTCGACCCAGAACGCGGCGACCACCCGTCGCAGCTGGTCCATGCCTGAGCGTTTCGGGGTGTTCGTGACGACCGTCAGGTGCTCCCGGCCCGGCAGCGTGTCCTGGACGAAGCCGGCGATGCTGCCCACCCCGACCTGGACGAAGACCCGCACGCCCTCGGCGTACAGCCGCTCGACGAGCTGGCGGAACCGGACCGGCTCCAGCAGATGGCGCACCGCCAGCTCCCGGATCCCGTTCTGGTCGTCGGGGTAGGGCGCGACCGTCGTCGCCGACCACACCGGCACCGTCGGCGTACGGATCGGGATGCTGGCCACGTCGGCCCGGACCTTCGCCAGGAACGGGGAGAGGAACGGGGAGTGGAAACCGGAGCGGAACGGCAGGATCCGGCCCAGCACGCCCTGGCCCCGCAGCCGTTGCAGGGCGCTCTCGACGCTGCGCTCCTCCCCGCAGATGATCGACTGATGCGGGCAGTTGTCGTGCGAGACCACGACGTCCGGGAGGTCCGCGATGGTGGCGGCGGCCGTGTCCGCGCCGCACCCGAGCGCGCCGAAGGCCACCCCCGGCACCTCCAGGGAGTACGGCTCGAACGAGGCGATGAACCTGTCCACGTCCTCGGCGTCGATCATCCCAGCGGAGATCATGGCGTTCCACTCGCCGATGCTGTGGCCGCCGACGAGGTCGGGGAAGATCTCCAGCCGGCGCAGCGCCGCATCGAGTATGCGGCCCACCTCGACGCTGGCGACACCGTGCTCCCCGAGCGCCTCGCCCCCGCCGCCCGTCCCGACGCCGCTCGTCCCGACGCCGCTCGTCCCGACGCCGGCCGGGCTGGGGCCGGCCGGGCCGGGGCTCCCGGGGTGGACGTACCGCGGGCGGGTGAGCGCGAAGTGCGCGCTGACGTCGTCCACCCGAGGGTGGAAGTTGTCCTCCAGGCCGCAGAACAGGAATGCCGTCCGGTCCGGCGTGGTGGTGGCGCCGAGCAGCGGTGAACCGGTGAACCACAGGTCGTTGCGGCCACGCCAGGGCCGGCCGCGCTCGACAACCGTGCGGGCGAGCGCCAGCCGGCGCCGGTCCGGCGCGACGATCGCGAGCCGGACCGGCCCGCCCTCGGGTGGGGCGCCGCTGTCGTCCCGCGCCAGCAGGTCCTGGTCGGGGATGGCGAGCGCGCGGGCGATCTCCGCCGGGCTCGAGCCGGCGAACAGCAGCACCCGCTCGCCGCCAGGCCGCGCGTCCGGGCGGCTGGACGGCCCGGTGGCAGTGGCCACTGCCGTGGCCACTGCCGGGACCAGGACCGGAAGCGGGATGGTGGCCGGGAGCAGGCCCGTGCCCGCGGGGGCGGCCGCCGCCATGAACGCGGCCGGCGGCATGAACGCGGCCGGGCCTGGCGGGGGGAGCGGTGCCGGGACCGGGAGCATGACCGGGACCGGCACCGGGATCGTGGCCGGGAAGGCCAGCGACGGCGCGTTCGACGGTGACGGCGCCTCCTCGACGACCACGTGCGCGTTGATCCCGCCGAAGCCGAACGCGTTC
>NZ_CAKKTL010000211.1:0-9011 GCF_920664355.1 Protofrankia sp. CiP1_Cm_nod2 | reverse complement strand
ACTGGCCAGACTCGATCGACACGCACCCGACCGATAAGAAGAATCCTCCGCCCCACAGGCAGCCTGATCAACCTCCGAAGGACTTACGGGCGAGACCACTTAGCCTAGGTTCCTTTCCACTCGGAGTTGATTGCTGCTGGGCCGTGGAGCGGCTGAGCCAGTTTTCGAATCGGGTCTCGGCGAGGCTGGCGTCATCGCCGGGAACGAGGGTGCGCTCGTTCAGTTCTGCGCCGGAGTAGCGTGCGCGTGGATCCGTGATCACTTCGCGTGGATCGTGGCGTTCCCTGAGGTCTAGTCGGATGAGTTCGTCGAGACGAAACTTTTGTGGCCCCGCCACTTCAACGATGCCGTTCACCGGCGATCCCACGCAGACCCTGCCAACCGCGGTCGCGACATCGTCAGCTGCCATGGGTTGGATCAGGGCGGGTGCGAGTCGCACTGTGTTGCCGTCGGTTGCAAAGTCAGCGAGGCGATTGACGAATTCGAAGAACTGCGTCGCGCGGACGATCGAGTAGGGGATCGACGATCCCTCGATCAGCTTTTCTTGGGAGATCTTGGCGCGGAAGTATCCGCTTTCGAGGAGGCGTTCGGTTCCAACGACCGACAACGCGACGTGATGGCCCACGCCTGCGGCCGCTTCAGCGTTGAGGAGATTGCCGGTTGATGTTTGGAAGAACGTCAACACTGCTGCATCCTCGAAGGATGGGGAGTTCGACACGTCGACGACCACAGAGGCTTCCTCGAGCGCCTCGGCCAGGCCCTCGCCGGTGAGTGTGTTGACGCCCGAGTCTGGTGATGCCGGCACCGCTTCGTGGCCGTGGTCACGAAGTTTTTTGACGATCTTCGACCCGATGAGGCCGCTTCCACCGATAACCACGATCTTCATGGTGAATCCCTTCAGTTGCCGCTCTAGGCTCCGGAAGCCATCCGGTGACGGAGCCGTGATGGTGAAGCACGCTTCTTGTGTCTTTGCGGGTCGGAGAAGCCGATGCTTCGGGCGACGATCGCGGCTAGCCCTGGATGAAGGCGAGCAGTTCGGCGTTGACCTGATTCTGGTGCGTGGCCGTGATGCCGTGCGGCGCACCCGGGTAGTAGATGTCCCTTGCGCCCTTGATGAGCCGGGCCGACTTCACCGCCGAGTCCCTCACCGGAACGATCTGGTCGTCCTCGCCGTGCAGCACCAAGGTCGGGACGTCGAACTTCTCGAGGTCCTCGGTGAAGTCCGTCTCGGAGAATGCCTTGACACTCTCGTAGGCGTTGATGAGGCCCGACTGCATGCTCCAGGTCCAGAACTGGTCGAGCAGGCCCTGCGAGACCTCGGCACCGGGCCGGTTTGCGCCGTAGAACTGGACTGCCAGATCCTTGTAGAACTGCGAGCGGTCCTTGGCGAGACCGGCCCGCAGGCCGTCGAAAACCTCGATCGGCAGGCCCTCAGGATTGGCGGCGGTTTTCAGCATGATCGGCGGAACCGCGGCGATCAGGACTGCTTTGGCAACCCGCGCCGTTCCGTGACGTCCGATGTAGCGAGCGACCTCTCCACCGCCGGTGGAGTGGCCCACCAGCGTGACGTCGGTAAGATCGAGCGCGTTGATCACGGCCGCCAGATCGTCGGCGTAGCCGTTCATGTCGTTGCCCGACGAAGCCTGGCTGGACCGGCCGTGACCGCGTCGGTCGTGCGCGACCACGCGGAAGCCGTGCTGCGCGAGGAACAGCATCTGGCCGTCCCACGCGTCAGAGCTCAGCGGCCAGCCGTGCGAGAACGTGACTGCCGGGCCCTTGCCCCAGTCCTTGTAGTAGATTTCGGTTCCGTCGCTGGTGGTGATAGTGCTCACGGTCTGCTCCTTACGGAAGGGGGCCTTGCATCGAGCACCGTCGTACCCGCGAGGCACTGAATGAGTCCGTCGAACACCCCAGTCGTGTCCCCAGTCGGCGTGACCAGGACGCGAGAAAACCCGGCCGTACCGGACCATAGTCACCTTGAGCGCTGGGCTGGCTATGCCGGCGAACACCTGAATCGCCAGGCGCGAGACAAGGGCGATCGGGAGCACAGTCAGGCTCCGGCATCACGGGCCAGGTCGACCAGGCGAGCCGACAGTACGTACCAGCTCTCGTCGCCCAGGAATCATCGGCCATGCGGCACGCGAGCGGGCGAACCGCGAGGCGCTGCGACGCCAGACGAACCTACGAAGATGATGCCGGAAGTCTACTCGGGAGTGCGCGGATGGAGGCTGTTCGGCGTGCCGCGCATTCACCCGCTGTTGGGTGGCGGATCTCCGCTGTACTTCGGGCCGGTTGACGTCGACAGATGGTTGCAAATCACTGTAATGGGGATGTAGGTTGCGATGGTCGCCGTCGTTGGGGTGGACCTGCGTCAGCCAGGAATCCGCGCTAGCATGATTGTCGTGTGATTATGCAGGAAGACGGCGGAAGGGTGAGAATTATGGCCCGTTTGTCCGAACAACTGGCCTACCTCTCAAGGCGTGCCAAGGCAGCCGAGAGTGCTGCGGATGCTGCCGAAGCCGAGACCCGCGAGGAGCTGGCGGCCAAAGTCGAGCAGGCTCGCGCCAACGCCGAGCAGCACGCGAGCGAGCTTCGTGAGAAGGCCGCGGACGTGACCCAGGAGACATCCAGTCGGTGGCGCGAGATCCAGGAGCGCTGGAAGGACCACGTGAGCAAGGTGCGTGCTGAGGTCCAACAGAAGCAGGCCGAGCGCGACGCCCAGCGTGCCGAGCGGCGCGCGGAGTACGCGGAGGACGACGCCGTCTGCGCGATCTCTTTCGCTATCGCCGCTGTGGAAGAAGCCGAGTACGCCGTCCTGGACGCCACCTTGGCTCGCGCCGACGCTGCGGCCGTCAGCACCTGATCCTCATCTCATTGCCCCGGATTCGGTTGGCGACGCCCTGCTTGGCTTTTGCGCGCGGGCGTGGCTCGGCCTGTAAGTGGGTGTGGTCTCGCCCGTGATGCGCTTGGCCGCATTGTCGATCATAGCGATGTGGATCATTGCTTCGGAGCTGGCGGGAAGGGTCTCGTAGTCGCGGGCGAGGCGACGGTGGAACATCAGCCAGCCCAGGGTTCGCTCGACGACCCACCGCCGTTTCACCAGGTGGAAACCGCGGGTCCCGGTTTTTCTGGAGACGACCTCGACGTCGATGCCGAGGGCGGCTCCGTGCTCGACCACGGTGTTCTTGAATCCTGTGTCGACCCAGGTCTTGGAAATCGTCTGCCAGGTGTCCTTCGTCTGGTCGAGCAGGCGTGTGCCCAGGGTGTTGTCGGACAGGTGGGCGGCGGTGACGGTCACGGCGAGCAGCAGGCCGAGGGTGTCGGTGACCACGCCCCGCTCCCGACGATCTTCTTGGCGGCGTCGGTGCCCTGGCTGGCACGGGGGACGTCGGTGGAGGTCGTGACGGTCTGGGTGTCGAGGATGCAGGCGGTCGGCTCGGGATCGCGGCCGTCGGCGGCGCGGGCCAGGCCGGTCAGCTCATAGCCGAGCCGGACAAGAATGCCCTCGTCGCGCCAGGCGGCGTAGGAGAAGTAGACGGTGGTGTGCGGCGGGAAGTCGTGGGGCAGGTATCTCCAGGAGACGCCGGTCCGGTGTCACGGCCGGCGCGCGGCGCGCCGAGCAGCAGTTCACCCATCCGGCGTTCCCACGCCCTGCGCTGGAGACCTTCGAGGACGCCGTCTCGTGTCAGTCCTCGCGGGACAAACGGCGCAAGCGTTCCTCGGAGGCCCTCCTGCCCAGTGAAGGTAGAGCCATCAGCGGCACCATCGCCGGTGACAGGCTGCTCGACCTGCTCGAGTTCGGCTGGCGACGAGAGCTCCGGGCGGGTGCTGTCGCCGGGCGGCTTGAGGCAGAGCCTGGGCTCGCGCAGGCGGTGGCTACGGCGCTGGGAGCGCAGTCCCGGGCTCTGAGGGCCGGCGGGGTGGCGCAGAGGTGGCCCGCCTGCGTGGTCGTCGGGATCGCCCGCGCCGCGTCCGGGTCCGACACGACGGCGTTCTGGCCTGCCTGGCACCGGGCCGCGGGGCTGCGGTCAAGTGCGCGGTCCGCCCGTGAGTGGGGTGACGCGTTCCTCGCGGCGCTCGGGGTGCTGGGACTGCCTGGCGCGCCCGCTGTCGAGGTGGCCGTGCTCGCCCATGTGACCGCGCCGGAGGACCACGCCGGTTCCGCGGGCGACCTCTCCGACGGGGCGGGCCAGGCGCGCCTTGACCCGTTCGGCGGCGGGGTCCTCCTGACGGACGGCGTCTCGGGACAGGCCCGCGCGGGGCTGCCGGAGGAGATCACCGCCGAGGGCGCCACGTTGCTGGCCTTCGACGAGAACGGGGCACTCGTGGACGGGGCGCTGCCCGCCGACGCCGTCTGGGTGCTCTGCTCGGCGGGCGCCGAACTGCGCTCCGACGCGCCGGTCCGGATCCTCGTGACGAGCACGCTCCCGCTGGCCTGGCGTGGCTGGCGCCTCATCCAGGTGGACCTGCGGGGGGCTCGTTGGATCGCCCTCGGTGCCGGTGCCGGTGCCGGTGCCGGTGCCGGTGCCAGCCGTCGCCTCGTGCGCGGCCGGACCAGGCCGGTGCTGCGCACGGGTCCGCCGATCCCCGGCGTCACGACCGTCGCTGGCAGGCCTGTCCTCGCCTCGCCCCCCGAGGTCCTGCTCCCGCCCGGTCAGGCCACCTTCCGGGTCGAGGCGCGGCGGACGGACTCCGGGGCCACCCTCGCGAGTGTCACGACGACCGGTGACACGTGGCGACCGGACGTCCTGTGGCGCGGTATGCGGCGGCCACTGCTCGGCGAGCTCGTGATCTCTGTGATCCCCGGGCTGCGCCGCACCGTGGTGCTCGCGGAGGGCCTGGGCGTCACCTCATACCCGGCCCCTCGGCTCACCAGCGCCCGGGGGCTTCAGCCCGCAGAGGCGGTGATCTCGGCCCCACCGGGCATGACGGTCTCCCCGGCCGCGGCCGCCTACCAGGAGGAGACGGTGACGCGGGAGGTCACCTGCGTCGCCGGCGCGGTGGTCCAGCGCCTGGCCGTGACCCCGCCGCACCTGCGGCTGCGGATCGATCCCGAGCCGGGCAGCGGCGCCGAGGCGACCGGGTGGCACCACGTGGGCCCGCTGCGCCTCACCCACGACGACCTGTGGCGCGGGGGCCTGCTGCGCATCGACCTGCCGGGCGCCGCCACGCCACCGGCGATCACGCTCATGGCGGGCGGAGAACCCGTCCAGGTCCTGGGGGCGCTGCGCGACGGCCGCTACCCGCTGCGCCGCATCCTGGACACGGCGGCCGTCCACGGCGACACCGAGCTCACCATCACCGTCGGCGGGGGAACCGTCGTGACATTCGCCACCGTGACCGGCGCCGGCCCGGCCGATGATCCGTGGACGGTCACACAGGCCTGACATCGCCGCCCCCTCGCGCGGGCCACCCACGAGGGCCCCGAACAGCGGAAAACCCCGACGGGAGATCCTTCAGTGATGGACGTGATTGCCACCGCCGAGCACCTCAGCCTGACGTACCGCCGCTACCTGCGGTCGCTGCTGCCGGTGCGCGACCCGAAGCTCGCGCGGGCGCTGCGGGACGCGATCGACGCCAGTCCGCTGCTGACCAAGGGGCCGGTGCTCGAGGCGACACCGCCGTACGCGGCGGGCGCCAGCCTGCGGCGGCTGATCGTCGACGGTGTCCTGCCCAGCGGGTTCGCCCGGCTCGGCGGGCCCGCGCTGCCGCTGGACCGGCCGCTGTACGCGCACCAGGAAATGGCGATCCGCAAAGCCGCCGCGGGCCGCAACCTCGTCGTCGCGACCGGGACCGGGTCGGGCAAGACGGAGAGCTTCCTGCTGCCGGTCCTCTCCGAGCTCGTCCGACAGCGGGACGCCGGGACGCTGGGTCCAGGGGTCCGGGCGCTGCTGCTGTACCCGATGAACGCCCTGGCCAACGACCAGGTGCGCCGACTGCGGCAGGTGCTCGCGGGCACACCCGAGATCACGTTCGGCCGGTACACCGGGGAGACACCAGAGCGGCCCGCCGAGGGCGCCTCCCTGTTCGAGGCCCTGAACCCGGGCGAGGCCAGGCTCCCGAACGAGCTGCTCTCCCGAACCGAGATGCGCGACAGCCCGCCGCACCTGTTGCTGACCAACTACGCGATGTTGGAGTACCTGCTTCTGCGCCCCGCGGACATGGACCTGTTCGAGGGGCCGCACGGCGGGCACTGGCGCTTCGTCGTGCTGGACGAGGCGCACGTCTACGACGGGGCGAAAGCAGAGGAAGTCGGCATGCTGTTGCGCCGGCTCAAGCAGAAGGTCTTCTTCCAGGGAGAGGACTCCGCCCGCTCGCTGCAGGCCATCGCGACGTCCGCCACCGTCGGCGACAGCCCTGCGGCCGTCATGGAGTTCGCCGCGAAGCTGTTCGACGCCCCGTTCGAGTGGAGTCCCGGCAACCCGAACGGCAGCGAGCTGATCGCAGACGAGACCGGCACCCTTACCGCTCTCCTCGGCTCCCCGGGCACGCGGCGCGCGGCCACCTCGCCGCACCTCGTCCTGGCACCCCAGGTGTGACCGCCCGTAGATGAGCGCCACGCCGGCCCGTCGGATCGGCACATCTGTGACTCTACGTGTTATTTTTCTGCGCACCCCACGTGGCATTGGCTCGAGTCCGGCCTCGCGAACAACTTGGCCCCCGCGTCGTGTTCGGACCCAAGGCGCGCGGGCGTCGGTCAGCCGTTGAGGAGAGTGATGCAGCGCCCGGCCGGGCTGGTCACGGTGGTGATCGCGGTGCGTTCGTCGATGGGAGGCGCGTTCGTGCGCTGGTCGAAGATCGCAAGAGTGCCGATCGGCAACTGGAGTCGGTTGAGGTAGCGGTCCAGCTGTATGAGCCCGGTCTTGAGCGGGTTGGATCCGCCGGTGCGCCAGGCCTTGATCTCAAAACCCTCGCGCTGGACCTGCCGCGGTCCCCCGCGGGGTGCGTAGGGCCAGCGGAGATGAAGGTCGATGCGGCCGGATCCGAGCGCGTATTCGCGTTCGACCTGGCGGCTGTGATCGTCGGTCTCCCGCGGAGCCAAGGCGAGAGCGGAACCCGATGCGGCCGGTAGCCGGCCACTCCGCCGCACACCCGGCGGCCGGTGCCGGGCGAGTGGAGCGGGGGAACACGCGTCAGAGCGGAAGCGGCCTGTAGAGATCGACCGGGCACTCTCGTGACGGTGCTTCGTAATCAGCGGTCGTCATCGCACAGGCGGGCGAAGGCTGGCAGCGTGCTGTGCGCGACCGAGGGGCCACTTTGCCCAGCAGGCGGCGATCCCTGTGATGTGCGGCTGAGCGAGTCACTCGCAACGGGTAGTGTAGGTACGTACCTACCGGGGAGGTGGTCGCGGTGACCATGGTCTCATCGCGAGAGTTCAACCGCGACGTGAGCGCGGTCAAGCGGGCTGCCGCCAGCGGTCCTGTGATCATTACGGATCACGGTCGGCCGTCGCACGTCCTGCTGTCGTTCGCCGACTACCAACGGCTCACGGGCACCGCGGGTAGCCTGGGCGACGCGTTCGTCCTGGACGAGGACATCGACTTCGAGCCCGTACGGCCGCGGGACTCGCTGCGCGAGGCCGACCTGTGAGCTTCCTGCTCGACACCAACATCATCTCCGAGCTCCGCAAGCCCGTGAAACGCAGGGATGACCGATTCAACGCCTGGGCCGACACCCTGTCGCCATCGGACACCTTCCTCTCCGTCATCACCCTGCTGGAACTGCGCGCGGGCATCGAGAACAAGCGACGGCACGACGCCCGACAGGCGGCGGTCCTCGACTCGTGGCTGGACCACAATGTGCTCCCGGCATACACGGGCCGACTGCTCGACATCGATCAGGCCGTTGCCGACTCGGCGGCACGACTCCACGTGCCCGACCGGCGCCCAGCTCACGACGCGCTCATCGCCGCCACGGCTCAGGTCCACAGCCTCACGCTCGTCACCCGCAACGAGTCCGACTTCGCGCCCATGGGGGTCCCACTCGTCAACCCGTGGGCCTCCCACCCGTAGGCAGGTAGGGATATTTACCCGGGCCGCTGTTACTGACGGGAGACGCATGACCCGCGACATCCAGATCACCTTTGACTGCGCAGATCCGGCGGGGCTCGCGGCCTTCTGGGGCGAGGTCCTCGGCTACCGTCCGCAGGAGCCGCCCGCCGGTTTCGCGTCCTGGGAGCAGGCTCTGACTGCGATGGGCGTTCCACCCGAGCGCCACGACGATGCCGCGGCGATGGTCGACCCCGCCGGCTCCGGTCCACGGCTGTTCTTCCAGCGGGTCCCGGAGGGCAAACGGGCCAAGAACCGCGTTCACCTCGACGTACGAGCCGCGTCCGGACTGGAGGGCGAGGCTCGGATGGCGGCGCTGGAGCAGGAGGCGGAGCGACTCGTCGGCCACGGTGCCACCCGACTACACCGCCACGAGCCCACTCCACCGCACGCCGGACACATCGTGATGGCCGACCCCGAGGGCAACGAGTTCTGCCTCGACTGAACAGTGATCGCAGAGCCGTGCCCGGCAGTGATCTTTCTCGACGATTCTACGAGCGGGCGGTCTGGCCGCTGATCGCGGGCGTGCCTCATGCTGCCGCGTTGCTCGGTGAGGGTTCCGAGGTCCTCGGCTTCGATGGCGAGGTTTCCACGGACCACGATTTCGGCCCCCGCGTGCAGCTGTTCGTCCCGCCAGGACTTGACACCACGCCGATCGACGTCGCCCTGGAGAGGCTGCCAGCGCGGTTCGACGGTTTCCCGGTTGTCCTTCCCGACAGCGATCGACTCGACGGCCGGCCCCACCACCAGGTGGAGGTGACCACCGCGCGGGGCGTTCTTCGCAGGCCGGCTCGGCGTCGACCCCGCTGGCGGGATGGACCTGGCGGACTGGCTGCTGGCCCCGACCCAGATCCTGGCCAGCCTCGCTTCGGGTCGCGGCTGGGTGGTGGTTCGCGCGCGGCACGCAGGATGCCGGCGGGCGTCGCGCGTGAGGCGGCGCCTGAGTCGTGCGCCGGAGTGACA
>NZ_CAKKTL010000210.1:5175-9808 GCF_920664355.1 Protofrankia sp. CiP1_Cm_nod2 | reverse complement strand
GGCTGCGGCCGCAGCGGCCGCAGCGGCAGTCCCGCACGCGCGACCGGCCGCGTCCCGGGGCGCCGGGGGAATGGGCGCGTGGCCGCGTCAGGCAGACCGGGCGGCCGCTCCAGGTGGGGCAGATCCCTCCGTGGCTGAGCGCGGCGGCGGCCTGCCTGACGGTTATCGTCGCGGTGATCGGCCTCGTGGGGGTGCTGGGCCGGCAGACCGGGCGGAACAGCGCCAGCGAGGCCGTCAGCCAGGCCGTGGCACCGCTGTCGGCCGACATCACCGGATCGTCCGAGGGGGCGCGCAGTGCCGCGGGGGGAGGCTCGAGCGACGGTGCGGCGGCTCCCGCGGCCCCCGCCACGACGGCGGTCGACGCCGACGAGGGCGCCGCCACCGCCACGGCGGCGATATTCGCGCACACCGGGCATCCGCTCAGCATCTCCGACGTCCCCCAGCACACCCTCGACCTGCTGTCCGGACGGATCAAGGGGACGCTCAAGGTGCCGCTGCGCGACTACGCCGCCGCGGCGGCGCCGCTACCGCCCGCCGCCGCGGCGGCCCTCGTCACCGAGCTCACCCAGCCGGCCCTGCGCACCTGCTACCTCAGCCTGGCGACCCAGAGCGGCGGCAACGTCATCGCGTTGGATCTCGTTGCTTTCGACGGGCGGCCGGCCGTGCTCGTCGTGCTGTCCGTCCCGGCCGATCCCGACAAGCTGCAAGTGATCGTCCTTGACGAGCGGTGCGGGGTGACCAACATCGCGGCCGCGACGTGGTACAGCACCACCACGCCCCGGCGGTAGCCAACCGGGCCATGGCCGCTGGATGCCGGTGGACGCGGGCGGCCGCCCGTGCGGGCGGCCATCATCCGCCGGGTGCGGCCCAGGTCATGCCCGGCCCCTGGTCACAGGTGCGCCGGTAACGATCCGCGGCCCTTCGCGAAGCGGCTCCGGCGCTGCCGCGACAGTTCCGCGGGCGACGCCGGGCGGGCCTGGCGTCGCCCGGCGGGGCACGGCCGGGCGAGCCCGGCGGCGGTGCGGGAGCACAGACGAGGGAATCGGGTGCGCAATGGGACAGTTGTGGCTGGCGCACGGCCTCACCGGCGACAGCCGGCGATCTGAAGGGACAGGTGGAGATGTGACCGCGCACAGCAGCGGGAACGAATCGAGCATCCCGGGCGCCCGGGATCCCGATGTCCGAGATGTCATCATCATCGGATCCGGTCCGGCCGGCTACACCGCGGCGATATACACGGCGCGCGCGAACCTGCGCCCGCTGGTCTTCGAGGGTTCGGTGGCTGCCGGCGGCGCGCTGATGACCACGACCGAGGTGGAGAACTTCCCCGGTTTCCCCGAGGGCATCCAGGGCCCCGACCTGATGGAAGGCATCCGCCGGCAGGCCGAGCGCTTCGGCGCGGAACTGCTCGCCGAGGACGTCACCGCGGTCGACCTGCGGGCCGACCCGAAGATCGTGACTGCCGAGGACCGGACCTACCGCGCCCACACCGTGATCATCGCCACCGGCTCGGCGTACCGCCGGCTCGGCCTGTCGGACGAGGAGCGGCTGCTGGGACGCGGGGTATCCGCGTGCGCGACCTGCGACGGCTTCTTCTTCCGGGACCAGGACATCCTCGTCGTCGGCGGCGGTGACTCCGCGCTGGAGGAGGCGACGTTCCTGACCCGCTTCGGCCGGTCCGTCACCATCATCCACCGGCGGGACAGGCTGCGGGCAAGCGCGATCATGCAGCAGCGCGCGTTCGCCAACGACAAGATCCTTTTCCGCTGGAACGCCGAGGTCGTGGCAGTCCTCGGCGAGGAGCGGGTCACCGGCGTCCGGGTCCGCGACACCGTGACCGGTGAGACCAGCGAGATAGCCGCCAGCGGGCTGTTCGTCGCCATCGGCCACGAGCCGCGCACCGAACTCGTCCGCGGCCAGCTCGACCTGGACGCCGCCGGCTACGTCGCGGTCGAGCATCCGTCCACCCGCACCAGCCTGCCCGGTGTGTTCGCCTGCGGCGACGTCGTGGACCACATCTACCGGCAGGCCATCACGGCGGCCGGCACCGGGTGCGCCGCGGCGCTGGACGCCGAACGCCATCTGGCCGCCCGCGAGGGCGCGACCGGTCGGCCGCCCCGGGCGCCCGCCGAGGCTGTCGCCGGAGCGGCCCCGTCCTGACCACCCCGCCACCCGTGTCCGTGTCCGTGCCCGTGCCCGTGCCCGTGCCGACGGACGCAGTCTCGGGCGCGCCGTCCCCGGCCGGCGGCGCGGCCGTCCACACGGTGCCCACCGGCGATGACCGGCCCGGCGGCGACAACCGAAAGCATCGACAACAACCAGGAGGAGATCATCATGGCAGGAGCCACCCAGCCCGTCACCGACAACACCTTCACCGAGGAGGTCCTGAAGAGCAAGGTGCCCGTCCTGGTCGACTTCTGGGCGGAGTGGTGCGGGCCCTGCCGGCTGGTCGCCCCGGTCCTCGAGGAGATCGCCGCCGAGCACGGTGACAAGCTGCGGGTCGTCAAGCTCAACATCGACGAGAACCCGCAGACCGCTCGGCAGTACCAGATCCTGTCCATCCCCACCCTGGCCGTGTTCGTCAACGGCGAGGTGGACAAGAGCATCGTCGGCGCGAAGCCGAAGGCCGCCCTGCTGCGGGATCTCTCCGCGTACATCTGAGGCGTGTGCATCTGAGGCGTCCCCCGGGACGCCCACCGCGGACGCCCGTCGGAAGGGGCGTCCCGCGCGTCCCACCGGACCTGTGGCCTGTCCGGATCGGTCCGCCGATCCAGGCAGGCCACAGGCGTGCGAGAAGCACGGCCACCGCGGCTCGGCCCGCCGGGACCCGCGTGGGCCGGGCCGCCGCCGGCACGGGAAAATCCACCGGCCGCCACCCGGCTGCCCCACGACCGCGGCGACGGCGGCGGGTCCAGGGCGTGCCTGATGGACGTTGGCCGATGCGGACGGCGCCCAGGCGGCCTCCCGCCCGGCGGAGGACAGCGGGGTCCCCCCGCGGCGCCTACTGCCGGACGGGGGCGTTTCACAGCGGAAGTTATGGGCGACGACGACAACGCGGCGGGTGGCCGCGTGGGCGCCACCCACGCGATCGAACATCTGTCAGAGACGCCCCAGCCGCTAGCCTGTGTCTCCGTGACCCGTCCGCGAGCAGGTTCGAGTGGTAACCGCAGGATCAAACTCCTGCGTCTCGGCGACCGCGACCCCTCGGTCGCCGAGATACGCGCCGCGCTGATCTCCCTGTCGTTCCTGCCGGCCGCGCCGCACCAGCAGGAGGCCTCCGCGGCCGGCCGGCTGCGGCCGAGCGGGACAGATCTGCCACAACCGGCCGGACCACCGACCAGCGGGCTGCCGGGCGGCGGGCTACCGGGCGGGCCACGAAGCGGTGCCCGGGCGGGAACACCCGACAGGCCGCCGCCGGCGGCGGCCCGCTTCGATGCCGCCCGCGAACTCAGTGCCGCCCGCGAACTCGACGTGGCCCTGGAGTTCGACGCCGCCCTCGACCGGGCCGTCCGGGCGTTCCAGCAGAGCCGGGGGCTGTCCGCGGACGGCATCGTCGGCCCGGACACCTTCCGCGCCCTGGAGGAGGCCCGTCGCAGGCTGGGCGACCGGCTGCTCTTCTACAGCGTCAACCATCCCTTCATCGGGGACGACGTGGCAGCGCTGCAGGAACGGCTGTCGAACATGGGGTTCGACGTGGGACGGACGGACGGCATCTTCGGCCCGCGGACCGAGGCGGCCCTCAGGGACTTCCAGTACAACCGCGCGCTGGAGCCCGACGGCCGCTGCGGGCCGCTGACCCTGCGGGAGCTGAAGAAGCTGGAGCGCACCGTCGTCGGTGGCCGCCCGGACGTGCTGCGGGAGTCGGTGCGGCTGCTCCAGCGGGGCCCGTCCCTGCTCGGTGTCGTGGTCGCGGTCGACCCCGGCCACGGCGGGAACGACCCTGGAGTCACCGTCGGCGACCTCTGCGAGCGCGACCTCATCGCCGATCTCGCCGCCCGGCTGGAGGCCCGGCTGCTGGCCTCCGGGCTGGAGGCCTACCTCCTGCACGGCCCGCACGAGTCCCCGGACGACGTCGAGCGGGCGCACCGCGCGAACGAGATCGGCGCGGACCTGCTGGTGTCGCTGCACCTGGACGCGGGGAGGTCACCCCGGGCCCAGGGGGTGTCGTCCTACTACTTCGGCAACGCCCGGGGCTCGTCCGCCGTGGGCGAGCGGCTGGCCACGCTCGTCCAGAAGGAGCTGGTCTCCCGCACGGACCTGGTCGACTGCCGGACCCACGCCAAGACGTGGGAGCTGCTGCGGCGGACGAGGATGCCGGCGATCCGGACGGATCTGGGGTATCTGACGAACCCGCACGACGCCGCCGCGCTCGGGTCGCCGGAGTTCCGGGACACCGTCGCCGAGGCGATCCTCGCCGCGGTGCAGCGGCTGTTCCTGCCGCCGGACCTTGACCCACCGACCGGCCAGCTGCGAGTCCCGACCCTCGCCTCCCGCCGCCCCCGCTGACCCGACGGCTGCGGACCGGAGCCGCTGGCCTGGACGCCCGCCGGGTCTCCAGCGCGCTGACATCCTTCCGCCCTGGAAGACCGGGGCAGCCGGCTTCCTCGCCCCACCGGTCCCGCGCCGCACCGCA
>NZ_CAKKTL010000210.1:3713-4783 GCF_920664355.1 Protofrankia sp. CiP1_Cm_nod2 | reverse complement strand
GCGCCGTCCGGTGTCGTCCGGTGTCGTCAGAACCCGTCCCGCGCTGTCCGATGCTGTCGAGAAGGCCGGTGGACGGCGGAACGGCCCGCCCGCACCGGAGGAGGCAGCGGCGGGGGAGGGACAGCGGAAGCCACGGGAAACGGAGGAACGGGAGCAGCCAGGGCCGCCGGACGGCCGGAGGTCAGCCCGCTGGAACGGTCCCGGCGACGCCTCCGACCTGACGCAGCATCCCTTCGGGCGCCATCGACCCCAGCAGCCGCTCGAGGGCCACCTCGACGTCCTCCCGCCAGCTCACGGTGTTCTTGACCTCGAGCCGCAGCCGTGGCCACCGATGGTGGGGCCGCACGGTCTTGAAGCCGACGGCGAGCAGGTAGTCGGCGGGCACCACGCACCGGGTGCCTTCGCCCTTGAGGTCGCCGAACGCCTCGATGGCACGGAAGCCGCGCCGGAACACGTCCTTGGCGATCGTCTGGACGAGGATGCGCCCCAGGCCCTGCCCGGCGAAGTCCTCCATGATCTTCACGGTCATGAGCAGGACGGCGTCCGGGCTGACCGGGCTGGTCGGGAAGGCAACCGACCGGGGCACGTACGCGGCCGGCGCGTACATCGCGAAACCGGCCGGGACACCGTCCACGTAGATGATCTTTCCGCAGCTTCCCCACTCGAGGAGGGCGGAGGACACCCACGCCTCCTTCTCCAGCGCGGTGTCCCCGGCCTCCTCGGCCCGGCTACGGGCGACGGGGTCGAGCTCCCAGAAGACGCATCGGCGACATCGCACCGGCAGGTCGTCGATGTTGTCGAGAGTGATGTTGGCGATGCGGCGGCTCATGATTCGACGTCCCACCCGGCCCGGCTTCTGGCGGCGACGGCAACGCTGGCATCTCGCACAGGGTCAGACTAGCTCGGCCGTCCTGATCCTCATCGGCCTGTTCCGGATCCACCCGGCCGTGCCAGGCCGGACGGTGCCGTGCCAGGCAACGTTCGCCCCAGCCGTCGTGCCCAGGCAGCTCCGGAGGCGTTGCCGGGAGCGCTCAGGCAGCGCCGCTCCCCGGCCCTCGGCTCCCCGGCCC
>NZ_CAKKTL010000210.1:0-3332 GCF_920664355.1 Protofrankia sp. CiP1_Cm_nod2 | reverse complement strand
GGCCCTCGGCCGGGAACCAGCGGGACACGACGGCCAGGGTGGGCATCGGCTCGACACGGGGCTGACTCTCCGGCCGGCCGGCTCTCACCAGCGCGTCCGGGCTTTTCCCGGCTTTTCCCCATCTGGGCTCCCCTTCGAGCACCCGGGCTCGCAGGGGAGCAAGCCGCGCCACTGGCGCGGTGGGGCCACCGTGTCTCTCCCGAGTACCCAGGTCTCCCGAATACCCAGGCTCGGGGGGACGCGGAAGCCGATTCATGGCTGTGGGTGCTCCGGCCCCTGGGACGCTTCAGGCGTCCGGGAGTTCGCGCTTACGGGCCACGCCGCCAACGGCACCACCCCGTGGCCGGCCATCAGGCAGCTGAGGTGTCCGGGAACTCGCCCTTCGGCATCCCCGCGACGGTGTTCGGTCAGCCCCCGAGGCCCGTGGAGGCCCTGCGGACGGCTGCGCTGTTTCACGTGGGCGCGAGGTTCCACGTGAAACAGCGGCCTCTCCTCGTCTTCCTCGTCCGGGCCGGGAGCCCTCACCCGGACGAGGAAGACGAGGAGACGGCTCCCGACGCCGTCATCACCGCGACGATCCGCTCCAGGTCCTCGATGCTCGCGAACTCAACCGTGATCTTTCCCTTGTTCCGGCCCATGTCGACCTTCACCCGTGTGTCGAACTGGTCGGAGAGACGGGATGCGAGCTTGTGCAGGGCCGGCGAGGTGACCCGCGGGCGGTGGGGCGGCGTCCGCCGCGGCCCCTCCTCGCCCAGCGCGACGATCTCCTCGACGGCCCGCACGGACAGCCCCTCGGCGACGATGCGGGTGGCGAGCCGGTCCTGCGCATCGGGATCCTCCAGCGACAGCAGCGCGCGGGCGTGGCCGGCCGAGAGCACGCCGGCCGCCACCCGTCGCTGCACGGCCGGCGGCAGCCCCAGCAGTCGGATCATGTTGGTGACGTGGGAGCGGGAGCGCCCGAGCTTCCCGGCGAGTTCCTCGTGGGTGGCGCCGAAGTCGCGCAGGAGCTGCTCGTAGGCGGCCGCTTCCTCCAGCGGGTTGAGCTGCTGGCGGTGCAGGTTCTCCAGCAGGGCGTCGCGCAGCATGGCGTCGTCGGCGGTGTCCCGCACGATGGCGGGGATCTGGCTGAAGCCCGCAAGCCTGGACGCCCGCCAGCGCCGTTCGCCCATGACCAGCTCGTAGCGTCCGGGCATGATCTCGCGGACGACGATGGGCTGGAGCAGGCCGACCTCCCGCAGGCTCGCGGCCAGCTCCTCCAGGGCGTCCTCGTCGAAGTGCGTCCGCGGCTGGCGGGGGTTCGGCGTCACCGAGTCGACCGGGACCTCCCGGAAGGTGGCGCCGTGGACGGGCGCCGGTCCGACCGGCAGCCCGAAACCGTCGTCAATACTCGTGCTGATCCCGCCGACGCCCTCCGTCCCGGTCGGGATCAGTGCTCCCAGGCCGCGTCCCAGCCCACCCCGGCGCGCGGTCACACTCCCACTCCGTTCGGCTCGAAGCCCCGCTCGGCGATTTCACGCGCGGCGGCCAGATAGGACAGCGACCCGCGGGAGGCGGGGTCGTAGGTCAGCACCGAGCGGCCGTAGCTCGGCGCCTCGGCGATCCGCACGTTACGCGGGATGGTCGTGCCCAGGACGCGGCTGCCGAAGTGCTCCTTGACCTCGTGCACGACCTGGTCCGCCAGCCGCGTCCGCGAGTCGTACATGGTCAGGATGATGGTAGACAGCCGAAGCTCGGGGTTGAGGTGTGCCTGCACGAGTTCGACGTTACGCAGGAGCTGTCCCAGCCCCTCAAGCGCGTAGTACTCGCACTGGATGGGTATCAGGAGTTCCTTGGCGGCCACCAGGGCGTTGACGGTGAGCAGCCCGAGGCTCGGCGGGCAGTCCACCAGGATGTAGTCGACCTCCTGCCGCAGCCCGGCGATCGCCCGGCGCAGCCGGGTCTCCCGCGCCACCACCGACACCAGCTCGATCTCCGCGCCGGCGAGGTCGATCGTGGCCGGGGCGCAGTACAGCCCCTCGGCCTCGGACGACCTGACGACGACCTCCTCAAGCGGCCGGTCCCCGAGCAGCACCTCGTAGATGGACGGGACACCGGAACGGTGGTCGACCCCGAGAGCCGTCGATGCGTTGCCCTGCGGGTCCAGGTCGATGCAGAGGACCCGGCATCCGTGCATGGCCAGGGCCGTGGCGAGATTGACCGTGGTGGTGGTTTTCCCCACCCCGCCCTTCTGGTTCGCCACAGTGATGATGCGCTGTCGCGTCGGCCGGGGAAACGGCCGTCGTCGTTCCATTGTCAAGGCTTCCACTGCCGCTGCTGCCGCCGCTCCGATAGGGGTGGATGGATCGTTCGTATCCAGCGACGTGTCGGCGGGACGAACACCGTTCCGCGCCACGCGCATGGATCTGCTACTTCCTCCTGGCGCTGTTTCACGTGGAACGTGCGCGCCCACCTGCACGTTGCGCCTCCCGTCCTCGTCGCGTTTCACGCGTTTTCCCACTTCCCTGTCGGCGCCCAGGCTGTGGCGCCGCATGGACGGCGCGCAGTACGGTGGCCGGCTCGGTCACCCGTCCAACCCCGCACTTCACGACAGCCACATCACGCCAGCCCTGGGTCTCCAGCTCACCTCGCGCGACCGACAGCTCCTCGACAACGCTTGCCCCGCGCAGTGCAAGCATGACACCGCCCGGTTTCACCATTGGTAGGAGCATCGCGCCCAACCGTTCCAGGGGCGCGAGGGCCCGTGCAACGCAGACATCGAACGCGCGGGTATCCACGGTAGCGGCAGCGTCGGGCGCGCGTCCGCGAAGCACGATGACCCGCCCCTCAAGACCGAGCCGGCCCACCGCCTCCTGGAGGAACAGACAGCGGCGCTGCATCGGCTCGAGCAGGGTCACCCGCAGATCGGGACGAGCGAGGGCAAGCGGTATCCCGGGCAGCCCGGCTCCGCTGCCCACGTCCACGACGGCCGCCGCGTGATCGACAACATCCGCCACGACCGCGCTGTTGAGCAGGTGACGCTCCCAGAGCCGGTCGGCCTCTCGAGGGCCGATCAGGCCGCGTTCGACACCAGCGGTGGCAAGGAGGTCCGCGTAGACGCGGGCGAGCTCGAAACCGGCTCCGAAGACCTCGGGAGCGATGGGCGGGGGATCGTACACAGTCACCATCCGACCAGCATGCTCGACAGCGGGACACAAACGGCGCAACCAGCCTTCGGCACGCTCCGGGATTCCCACCGGATCGACTTCGCCGGCCCGGCAGGCCCGAGAACCAGCCTGGGGAGCCGATCCCGGCGGGCGCGGCGGGCGCGGCGGGCGCGGCGGGCGCGGCGCTGT
>NZ_CAKKTL010000209.1:9715-10267 GCF_920664355.1 Protofrankia sp. CiP1_Cm_nod2 | reverse complement strand
GATCGTCGCTGCCGCTGTTGTCGTTTCCGTCGATGCCGAGGCATTCCAGCGGTTCGGCGACGATCGCGCCGACGGGCATCCGGGGGTTCAGCGAGCCGATCGGGTCCTGCAGGACGACCTGCACCTCGCGGCGCAGCCAGCGCAGGTCGCGGGGGCGGCCGGGCCGGACCTGCCGGCCCCGGTAGCGCACCGTCCCGGCGTCCGGGTGCTCCAGCCCGAGCAGCAGCCGGACCAGGGTCGACTTGCCCGACCCGGACTCACCGACGATGCCGAGGCTGTGACCATCCGGCAGTGAGAGATCGACATTGTGGACGGCGTGCCGGACGCCGGCCGGGCCGAACAGCGAGGTGCGCGGCAGCCGGTAGGCGCGGGTCAGCCCGCTGGCTTCGAACAGCGTCATGTGCCCGCCTTCGACGCCCGCTCCGGCCGGCCGTCCACCGGCCTGGCAGCCGGGCTGCCGGTGGGCTCGGGAGGTGGGTCGTCCGCGAGGCCAGGAGGCGGGCTGCTGGTGGGTTCGGCGGCCGGGCCGGCCGCGAGTTCGGGTGCCGGGCC
>NZ_CAKKTL010000209.1:7189-9320 GCF_920664355.1 Protofrankia sp. CiP1_Cm_nod2 | reverse complement strand
CTGGCTGCGGTGCCGGCCGCGGGGCCGGTCCAGCTTGTGCGGTGTGCCGCCGCCAGCAGCCGCTGGGTGTAGGGATGCCGCGGAGCTTGCAGGACGGCCTCGGTCGGGCCGGTCTCCACCAGCCGCCCTCCGCGCATGACCGCGAGCTCCCGGGCGACCGAGGCCACCACCGCGAGGTCGTGGGTGATGTACAGCAGGGCGGTGCCGGCCTCGTCGACGAGGCGTGTGAGCAGGGCGAGGACGTCCGCCTGGACGCTGACGTCGAGGGCGGTGGTCGGCTCGTCCGCGATGAGCAGCGCGGGACGGCAGGCGAGCGCGATGGCGATGCCGACCCGCTGGCGCTGCCCGCCGGAGAGCTGGTGCGGATACGCGCGGACGAGCCGCTGCGGGTCGGGCAGCCCGACCTTCGCGGCGAGCTCGACCGCGGCCACGCCCGCCGCCCGCCGCGACAGCCCGCGGTGCAGGCGCAGCGGCTCGCCGATCTGGCGGCCCACCCGCCACAGCGGGTTCAGCGCGGTGAGCGGCTCCTGGAAGACCATGGCGATCCTGTCGCCGCGGATGCGGGAGAGCTCCCGGTCGGACCGGCCGAGCAGCTCCCGCTCGTCGAAGCGGATGCTTCCGGTCGCGGCCGCGCCGTCGGGCAGCAGCCCGAGGACGGCCAGCGCGGTGATCGACTTCCCGGATCCGGACTCGCCGATGAGCCCGAGCCGCCCGCCGGCGTCCAGGCCGAAGCCGATCCGGTCGACGACCACGGTGTCGCCGAAGCGGACGGTGAGATCGGTGACCTCGAGGAGCCCGGACGGCGCCCCGTCCCGTTCCCGCCCCGCCAGCGCCGCCGACGGTCCAGGCGCTGCCGCCGACGCCGCTGCCGCCGCTGGTGCTGGTGCTGCCGGCGAGGATGTCGGTATCGGCGTCGGCGGTCTCTGTTCGCTCACCGTGACGCCTCTGTGGTATCGGAGCGTGACTGTCCTATGCGTGGCTCTCCTGTGGCGGACGGTGTGGTGTCCGGATCGCCGTTCGGTATCGCCGCCGGCTGGGCGTCCGGCTGGGCATCCCGGAAGCCCTCCCAGGTGGCCGACCAGTCCTCTGGCGGATCATCCGGTGGATCTTCCGGTGAGTCGTCCCACTCCCGCGGTGAACCGTCCCGCGTCGCGGGCCGAGCCCGCGGGGCATCCGGCGCCTGCCGGGCGGCCCGCGCTTTCCGGGACGCTTTCCGGGACGCTTTCCGGGACGCTTTGCGGGCACCACGCCGCGAGCCGCCCGGCGCCGCCCGGCCGTCCCGCAGCCGCGGGTCCGTGGCCTCGCGGATGCCGTCGCCGAGCAGGTTGAACCCGAGCACCGTCAGCACCACGGCGAGGCCCGGCCAGAGCAGCACCAGCGGCCGCAGGGTGATGTACGGCTGCAGCTCCTGGAGCATCCGGCCCCACGACGGGGTCGGTGGCGGAGTGCCCAGGCCCAGGTAGGACAGCGCGGCCTCGGCGAGCACGGCGGTCCCGAGCACGAGGGAGAGCTGGACGTACAGCGTCGGCGCGACGTTCGGCAGGACGTGCCGCCGGACGATCCGCCTGGTGCCGGCGCCGGCCGCGTGCGCGGCCAGGACGTAGCCGGACGCCAGCACCCGGGCGATCTCCCCCCGCGTCACCCGGCCGACCTGGACGCCGCTGCCGACGCCTATCGCGACGACGGCGGTCCAGGTCGAACCGCCGAACACGGCGGCGAGCACCATCGCGAGCAGCAGGGCCGGGAAGGCGATCAGGACGTCGACCAGGTGGGCGGTGGACTCGCCGACCAGGCGTGGGGTGACGGTGGCGAGCAGCGCCAGCCCCACCCCCAGCACCGCGGCGACGGCGGTGGCCGTCACCGCGGCGAACACCGTGATCCGGGCGCCGAGAAGGATCTGGCTGAACAGGTCCCGGCCGAGCTTGTCGGTGCCGAACCAGTGCTGCCCGCTGACCGGCAGCCAGGGCGCGCCCGCGTCCACCCGGGTCGGGTCGTACGGCGTCCAGACCAGGGACACCGCGGCGGCGGCCACGACGATCGAGGACAGCAGCACACCCAGCCGTCCCGGACGGCTGCGCAGCAGAGCTGTCACCAGCGGCGGGGCCGCCGCTGGCAGCCGGGCTGCCCCTGG
>NZ_CAKKTL010000209.1:5746-6761 GCF_920664355.1 Protofrankia sp. CiP1_Cm_nod2 | reverse complement strand
GTGATCAGCAGGACCGTGCCCTGGACCTTGACCAGGTCGCGGTTGCCGATGTCGACGATCAGCATCTGCCCGACGCCGGGCAGCGCGAACACGTTCTCGATCACGACCGTGCCGGCGAGCAGGGTGGCGAACTCCAGGCCCAGCACGGACAGGACCGGCCCGGCCGCGTTGCGGACCCCGTGCCGCAGCAGCGCCCGGCCGCGGGTCAGCCCCTTCGCCCGGGCGGTGCGGATGAAGTCCGCGTGCAGCACCTCCAGCGTTGCCGAGCGGGTGAACCGCATCAGCACCGCGCCCTCCACCAGCGCCAGGGTGGCCACGGGCAGCGCCAGGGCGCGCACGGCCGCCGCCGGGTCGTCCCAGCCGTCTGTCGGGAACCCACCGGCGGGCAGCACCCCCCACTCGACCGCGAACAGGGTGATGAGCATCAGCCCCACCCAGAAGCTGGGCACCGCGATGCCGAGCTGGCCGAGCGTGGACAGGGCCAGCCCGTCGGCCCGCCGGTGCCGGGCCGCCGCGATGATCCCGAGCGGCAGCGCGGCCGCGACGGCCAGGATGATCGCGCCGGCCACCAGCGGCGCGGTCACCGTCAGCTTCTCGCCGAGCTGCGCCGACACGGACACCCCGTTCACCGCCGAGACGCCGAAGTCACCGGTGAGGACACCGCCGACCCAGCTGGCGTACTGGGTGGCCAACGGCCGGTCGACGCCGAGCTGGTGGCGGATCCTGGCGACCTGCTCCGGAGCGGCCGTGGTCCCCGCGATCACGTCGGCCACGTCGCCGGGCAGCAGCCGCAGCAGCAGGAAGACGAGCAGGCTCGCGATGACCAGCGACCCGGCCAGCAGGACGAGGCGCCGCAGCATGATCACCGCCATGGGCCCGCCCTCCGCACTCCCCACATCCTCCGTGCAATGACTTTACGTATCAGAATTGACACCCTCCGCGTCAGGAGTGGGCGTCGAACACGACGGCGGCCGGCCGGCTCAGGACTTCCTGATCTCGATCTTCGAGACGTCGT